>JALZAX010000003.1 GCA_030948055.1 Verrucomicrobiota bacterium
GGTTTACGGACAAATGAACGAACCACCAGGCGCGCGTTTGAGGGTCGCGCTTTCTGCGTTGGCCATGACGGAATATTTCCGCGACGAAAAAAATCAGGACGTTCTTTTGTTCATCGACAACATCTTCCGTTTCTCACAAGCGGGTTCAGAAGTGTCAGCGCTACTCGGACGCACCCCGTCCGCGGTCGGTTATCAACCGACGCTCGCGGCCGAGATGGGCGACCTGCAAGAGCGCATCACTTCGACCAAGAAGGGCTCAATCACTTCAGTGCAGGCGGTCTACGTCCCAGCTGACGACTTAACCGATCCGGCCCCGGCCAACACCTTCGCGCACTTGGATTCCACGATCGTGCTCGAGCGTTCCATCGCGGAGTTGGGAATTTATCCGGCGGTGGATCCGCTCGCGTCCACCTCGAAATCTCTCGCGCCTGAAATCGTCGGCGAAGAACATTACAGCGTGGCTCGCGGCGTGCAGAAAGTGCTCCAACGCTACCGCGATCTTCAGGACATCATCGCCATTCTCGGAATGGATGAACTTAGTCCGGAAGATAAATTGTCAGTGCTTCGTGCGCGCAAGATTCAACGTTTCCTCAGCCAGCCATTCTCGGTCGCGGAAGTTTTCACTGGCACCAAAGGTCAATACGTCACGATTCCTGAAACGATTCGCGGCTTCAAAGAAATCCTCGACGGCAAACATGATGAAGTTCCGGAATCGAACTTCTACATGAAGGGCGGAATCGACATGATCCAGGAAGAGAAAGTCGCCTAACAAGTCCAATGACCGCCACACTCAAACTCGAGATCGTCACACCGGAAACGGTCGCGTATTCCGAAGACGTAAACATGGTCACGTTTCCCGGAACGGAAGGTGAGATCGGCGTTTATCCGAATCACGTTCCGCTACTCACCACGTTGAAACCTGGTGAACTGCGCGTACTCAAAGATGGACGCGAAAGTTTCCTCGCTGTCGGCGAAGGCTTCGTGGAAATCAAAGCCGATACGGTCTCGGTCCTTACCGATCTTGCTCTCGAAGCATCGAAAATTGACGTGGGTGCTGCGGAAGCTGCGGTTGAGCGCGCAAAGGCGTCGATGAAGGAAGATCACGGCGCGGAAGAGGTCGCGGCGATTCAGGCGAGTTTGCAAAAGGCGCTCGCGCAGTTGCACGTAAAACGCCGGCGACATTCGTAAGCGCGCCTGCGCGCGCGTCCTCACGTGCAAACGCCCGAGACGCTGGGAATCATCGCCGGCAACGGCGCTTATCCGCGCTTAGTCGCACGTGCGGCGCGTAGAGCAGGGGTGAAGCGAATCGTCGCCGCCGCTTTTACGAACGAGACCGATCCCGGCCTAACGAGTGAAGTCGATACCATCGAGTGGCTGCGCGTCGGACAGCTTTCGCGTCTGTTGGATTTTTTTCGCGGCGCTGGCGTGAACCAGGCCATGATGGCCGGACAAATTGCGCCGAAAAATCTTTTCGATCTGCGGCCCGATTGGAAAGCTCTAATTCTTCTCGCGCGACTCAAACGGCGCAACGCCGAAAGTATTTTCGGAGCCATCGGAGACGAACTTGCCGGCGCGAGCGTTGAGCTTCTTCCGGCCTCGACTTTTCTCGAAGATTTTCTCGCTTCGCCCGGTTTGATCGCCGGCCCCGGATTGAGCTCGCGCGAGGAAGCGGACGTGACCTACGGATTCGAAATCGCGAAAGAAATTAGTCGTCTCGACATTGGCCAGACGGTTGTCGTCAAAGGCGGATCTGTCCTCGCGGTCGAGGCGTTCGAAGGAACGAACGAAGCGATCACGCGCGGCGGGAGGCTCGCGCGCAAAGGCGCGGTCGTGGCCAAAGTAGGGAAGCCCAATCAGGATTTGCGCTTCGATCTTCCAGTGATCGGAGTCGAGACCGTGCGGACCGCGGCCGAAGCGAACGTGCGCGTTATCGCAATCGAAGCCGGCCGCACTCTGCTCTTGGAAAAAGAAGAACTGGTAAGCTTGGCGGCGGATTTGAAAATCACCATCGTCGCCGGCTGAATAAGCTACATCTCCGGCACCGGCGTGGTGGAGGGAGTTTGAGTCGGAGACGGCGAAGCGCCGCCCTGCGCCGCCGCTACTTCCGGCCGCAGTTTCGCGGCGTCCGTTCCGGTGGTGTCCGACTCCTGCCGCTTCGAACAAGAGAACGCAATCAGTGCGAAGAGGGTGAGCCCGAGCAAAAAATCCAGTCGCATCGTTGCAACTTTCTCGTCGAAAAGTTCCTCGTTGCAAATGACAAAGAGGCATCGAAAATCAGCAGTCTTCTTCGGGGTCTTAGCTCAGTTGGTAGAGCACCGCAATGGCATTGCGGGGGTCAGGGGTTCGAATCCCCTAGGCTCCACAACTTTTGGATCTGACAAGGCCGTGTGTTGCGCATCCTGGCGTTGAAGGAATTTACCTTTGATCTTTCCTTGAGAAGGCAGACCTGGAGCGTTGGTTATTCCTATGCCGCTTTCGCCGACGTTACGGGTCTTACATGTCGGGCTCGTCGGATACGCGGTTGTCGCAGCGGTGGCCTATATCGCGGTCCTACCTTTCGCCCCACGCTGGCGGGAGGAGTACGGCGGTTTCTGTCTCATTGCGCTCTTCCTCTTCTCCTACAACTTCGGGAATTGCCTGGGGACGGCCATCGTGCATTCACTCCATGTCATGCGCTACAGCGTAGCCCAATATTCCTTTACCTTACTGTCGGCGTGCGTCGGGCTGCTTTTGCTGGTTGATTGCGCCTTCTATTTGCTTCGCCGCTATACCCGGTTCGAATGTTAGCTTTCCGTCGATCTTTCTCTAATAGGGCGAAGGAACTCGTCGGTCACGGTAAAGCCGTTCGCGCCGTCGGACTTGCCGAGCAGATTGTGGCCTAGCGACATGACGGTGCCACTGGCGTCCACTCCAGTTTGAATAGCGGCAGTGTTTCCCGCAATTACATCGGTTGCTGACGGTTTCTGAATTACTCGTGATCATGCGGCCGCCCAGGGCTCGGCAACAAAGCCGCTGCGTTCAAACTAATGGAGCGGGCCATGGTCGTGAACCCGATCGAGAAAGACGCGTTGAACGGTCCGCAGTTATTGAGTTCTTGTCCAAGTAGCCCCGCAAACGAGCGAACCCGATCGCGCCATTGCCGCTTTTACAGAAATTGCTTTTAATACCCTACGAGGGCATCGAAATTTCCTCGACGTTCCTACGCGAGTCTGCGAAAAAAATACGAGAAGCACGCCAGGCCAACGTGAGCCTAGCGATGCTTCCTTGGCAACATAACCAAAGGAACCTTCCATGAAAAAGAATCCTCCTTCTCAAGCCGGCATTTTCAATCCGCGCGCCCTTCTAGGTTTCGCGCTTTGTTTCATCGGCATCTCCCTGGCGGTGGTAACCTTCGCTGCGCCGAGGGCGACCTCTCGCGCCCGCGGCAAAGGGGTCCCAGTTCCAAGTGCGCTTAGACCCACGGTTATCAACTCCGCCTTAAACGGCGTTTCTTCCTCGGTGCGCGATCTGCCAGTAGCCGGCCCGACCGAGCGCACCTATGAGGAATTTGAGCTACCGCCGGTGAAGCCGGCGCGGGAAATTCCAGCAGATTTCGTCGACCAGGCTGTGCAGCACGCGCTCAATCGGCCTGAGCCCCCGGCCTTGCCAACTCCGAAGGCAACCTTTGAAGGCCTGAACCAAGGGGAGGCGTGTGGCGGTTGCATTCCTCCGGATACGACAGGCGCGGTCGGCCCGAGCCAGTACGTGCAAATGACAAACTCCTCGTTCTCCGTTTACTCGAAAGACGGGACGCGCTTATCGGGACCGACGCCAATCAACCGATTGTTCCAGAGCTTCCCCGTGGGCAACGTCTGCCGCGCAACGAACAACGGCGACCCGATCGTAGTTTACGATCAGCTCGCGGACCGCTGGCTCCTGAGCCAGTTCGGTTTCGCCAACGTCAACACCGGGCCGTGGCATGAATGCATCGCCGTTTCGCAAAGCGGTGACGCGACAGGCGCCTACTACATTTACGATTTCACCTTGAGCACGACGAAGTTTCACGATTACCCGCACATTGGTCTGTGGCCCGATGGCTACTACATGGCCACGCATGAATTCACACCGTCGGGAACTAGCTTCACTTACGGCGGCGCGGCGGCGATTGCTTTCGAGCGCGAGAAGATGTTGAACGGCCAGGCCGCCCAGCAGGTCCTGTTCGACCTCGGCAATTTGCCCGAGCCTTACCACAGCGGCTATGGCGGCCATCTGCCTTCTAATTTGGATGGATTCACTCTGCCACCGGCGGGTGCGCCGAATTACTTCGTTGAAATAGATGGCGCCGGCGAAATCGGCGCGGGAAGTGTCGCGTCCATGCGCATCTGGAAGTTTCACGTCGACTGGGCGACTCCCGCAAATTCGACCTTCGGGATAGCTAGCCAACCAAACTCAATTCTTCCGGTGACGGACTTCGCGCGCCCACCATGCAGTCTGGCGGGGAACCGTGCCTATGTGGCTGGCTGCGTGCCGCAGCTCGGTGATCCGTCGCAGTTAGATCCGATTGGCGACCGTCTCATGTATCGCCTGGCTTACCGCAACTTTGGCGACCACGAAGCACTCGTGCTCAACCACACCGTCGTTGTTAGTGCTATCCAAGGCCAGCCTGTTCAAATGGGCCCGCGCTGGTACGAAGTGCGCGACCCGGGTGGCACTCCTACCATTTTTCAGCAAAGCACCTTTGGAGCGACTGGTCCGACTGATGTGACCTCCAGGTTCATGGGTAGCATTGCGCTGGATCGTGCCGGGGACATCGCCATCGGTTACAGCGCTTCTTCGGCAGTCCAATTTCCGGCTATCAATTATGCGGGGCGGCTGGTTGGCGACACCTTGAATACGCTCGCCCAAGGTGAAGGAATCCTTTACCCTGGCAACGGCGCTCAGCACGGCGAAGCCTTTGCCCCACAGACGGGGCGCTGGGGCGACTACTCGACCATTACGGTCGATCCGTACGACGACTGCACCTTCTGGTACACGAACGAGTATTACAACGATCCAGCCCAGCCTACCGCCAACTGGCACACCCGTATTGGTAATTTCAAGTACACTCAGTGCACGCCGCGACCTATCGGCTTCTTAACTGGATTCGTTACCGATGCTAGTAGCAATCCGATCGTTGGTGCAAAGGTCACAGCGGGTGGTTATACCGCCTTCACTACCAAAGGTGGTGTCTACCAGTTTAGTCCGTTAACGCCCGGGAACTATACGGCCGCGGCTTCCGCAACTGGATACTTCCCGAGTTCTACTTCGGTCGCAATCACGGATGGCAACACTACCAGGCAGGACTTTACCCTCACACGTAACCTGGCCGAACCTACTCCGACCCCACCGCCACTGCCGAACCCACTGCAGAATGTTAATCCCCCTACCTTAAATGATCCGGGAACTACCATTAATAACAACCACTACTCAGTGACTTGGAGCCCAGCTGAGGTGACAACTGGTCTCGCCGGCTACCAGCTTGAAGAATCGACCGACTACACGGTTACTCTTTTCGATAACGCTGACAGCGTTCCGCCGGTCATGCCGGGCGACGCGACTTCGCCTTGGACTAAAGGATCAACCACCGCTCCCTGGATTCAAGATCCGGCTTACCGTCACAGCGTGCCTAATAGTTACTATGCTGTTGGCGACGCCGGTGCTGCCGCGGTCAACACCGCGATGACCTTGAAAAACAACATCACGATTCCGGGCACAGTCGGTTCTGCGCGCCTGAATTTCTGGAGTCGTTTCTACAATGATGGCGACGACACCGGTAACGTTGAGGCTTCAACCGACGGCGGCAACACCTGGACTACACTAAGGACGTTGTTAGACGCGCCGATGGTTCCTCCCGCGGATACGCGCATGCAAGATCAGGAACTGGATTTGACCGCCTATAAAGGTGTGCCGATGAAGTTACGCTACCGTTTTAGCAGCGGCACACTCATCTACTTTCTTATTCGCACTCTCGGCTGGTGGGTGGACGACATCCTGGTGGACGGCGCCACCTGGACACAAGTCGCCAGCGCGACTGCGAACACGACGTCCACGCAAATCATCAATAAGCCGAGTGGGCACTACTACTATCGAGTGCGCGGCGTCTACGGCGACGGTAGCGTGACGGCCTTCAGTAATGTGCAGGACATCATCGTCAATGCGCCAACCCCGCCCACGCTCAATAGCGTCGAGTCCGTGAAAGCTCACGCCGGCACTGACTACGGCATTCCGTTACCGCTCACGAATCCGCCTGGGATCGAATGTCGTTCTGGTGGACCTAACGGCGTTCACAAACTCGTCTTTACCTTCGCGGCTCCGGTCACCGTGAACGGCACGCCCAAAGCGCAGGTCACCTCCGGCACGGGATCGGTGAGTAACGTAACGGTCAACGGGAACAAAGTCAGCGTCGATCTGACCGGAGTGGCGAACGCGCAGGACCTCACCGTTACGCTCTTCAGCGTGAGTGACCAAACGAACACAGCTGATGTCTCGGTCAAAATGGGCGTGCTCCTCGGTGACGTGAACCACACTCGCTTGGTTGATGGCAATGACGTGTCAGCCGTGCAGGCTAATACCCGGCAGACACTCGACGTTAATAACTTCATCTATGACGTGAACACAACTGGGTTAATTGATGGCAACGATGTATCGACCACTCAGGGCCAGACACGAGCGTTTCTCCCTTAACTGCGGAGTCGGCGATAACTGGAAGTCCTAGCGCGGGACATGAATATGTATTGAGAATGAGATGAACAGCACCGACCCCGAATTTGGAAGGAAAGATACGCGACAGACCACAGTGTCGATCCGGCCTTCGAACCCAATGCAAATGACGGTATCCAGGCGCTGGCGCATACCGAGAGCGCAGGATTACGCTCGCCGCTATTACCGATCATCACAGCGTGTCATCAATTTGTACCTCAGCGCGCGCGGCTGAGCTGCTCTGGATCACAAAAAGGTCTCGGAGGGGGTTCGACCCTCGTAGAATTAGCTGTTCAGGATCCTCTTTCTACGCCCAGTCAGCCGAATTTCACAAAAGGGGAACGGACCCCCTAGGCTCCAGTGCGAAGAGTTCAACTGCCCTTGACGGCCGCAGTTTCTCTGGGAGTTGAGTATTACATTAATGACTCGTTAGGTCACACGGCATTTCCAGAAATCGAGGAAACACAGAACGCAAACCCTTTCGAGGATCCGGCGGTTTCTTAGGTGGGAAAGAGATTCATGACGAGCGGAAATCGTCGATCACGAAATCCAAGTAGATATTTGCGCAGCCGCTCATGTTCGATGCTATCACCGGGAAGCATGAATGCCCAAGCTCCGGGGGATAAGGCGTCCGTGCGCTCAGACCTTTCCTTAATCGAACGGTCGGCCTCTTCTCACGCAGCTGTCCTCGCGAAGTAGAGAAAAAACTTTGCCCGGAATCTGCGGCGACCACTAAGTCAATCTAGCAGCAAGAATTAGCATACGAGACTGATCAGGATTTCTTGCCTGCTTCGTCCGCACGAAATCCGACGTGTGCCCGCGTGCACCTTGCGGGGCTTGGCGCAGAAAACAATACGGGGTGGGCACGCATCTTGCCTCTGTGGTGGCAGCTTCTCCTTCGCTTGCTCTGATGAATGTACTGGTAGCCGATGACGACGGCATTATTCGTCTATTACTGACCGCCGCGCTAAAAACGCTCGGTCATTCGGTGTGCCAAGCGAGCAACGGCGGGGAAGCGCTGGCTGCATGGCGGCAGGAGCATCATTCCCTTGTCATCTCCGATTGGATGATGCCAGACCTCGATGGGCTGGAGCTATGCCGCCAGGTTCGTGCGCAAAAGGATTGCGGTTTCGCTTACATCATTTTGCTGACTTCGCGTACCGGAAAGGCGAATTACCTCGAAGCTATGGAAGCGGGTGCGGACGATTTCCTCAGCAAGCCGTTTGAGCAGGATCAATTTGCCGCCCGCGTACGCGTGGCGCAGCGCATTCTGGATCTCCATGAAAATCTGCGCGCGGCGAATGACGATCTCGAGCGGCGCGTTTCCGAGCGCACCGAGGAACTGCAAAAGGCGCTGGCCGCGAAGAGGGAGTTTCTCTCTCGCGCCAGTCATGAGCTCCGCACCCCGATGAATCATATGCTCGGTTTCGCCCAGGTCTTAAAAAGGAGTGCGCTCCCGGGCACGCAGGAGGCAAGCGTCCGGCACATTCTTGAGAGTGGACGGCATCTCCTCACTTTGATCGACCGCATCCTCGCGGTTTCCAAATCCGATTCCGACGATCTCGGATTTCTCGAAACCAGCGCCAGCGCGCCGGTCGCCGCTACCGGTTTGACCAGCCTGCAAGTCGCGCAATGAAAAAACGAATTCCCACACTGGTCGTTCTGGGTTTCGCCTTGCTGCTCCTTCTTGGACTGGCCACCAGCCTGTTCCTTTTGTTTGAGCTCTCGAGCGCGGTGAAGGATGCGAAGGCGATCGATGCGGTCGCATTAAGCTTACGCGCTTCCGTCCGTTCGTTGCGCGCGCATTATCTTGAAACGGTCCGCGACCTCAGCACACAACTACTCAACCCCGCCGCGATCCCAGACGCTGATGAGCCGGATTTGCAGTCAGACCGCGCTGCCCACGAGTCGCTGATTCGCGCCCTGGCATCCGCCCACAGCCAACCGCTTCGAGAAACTCTGCTGACCCTTCAGACGCACGATCAAACCGTCTCGGATCCCCTCGTCGCCGAGGTATCGCGGGTGGCAAAAACAGATCTGGCGCGAGCGAAGGAAATTTACCTGAACCAGTATCTCCCGGTGCAGAAGGAGAACATCCGCCTGATCGACGTCGCAATTGAACTCGCCTCCGCTGAGATCGCAGATTTGCGCGCGCATTCCGAAGCGGAAGCCGCGCGCGCGGAAACTTTGTCCTGGCTCGCCATCATACTCCTGCTCGGCTCCGGCTTCTTCGGAACGGTGTTCCTGACCAGGGCGGTGACGAAACTTGTTTGCCAAGCGGACGAATCGGCGCGGGTGAACCGCGAGGTGATGGATCAGTCGCTCGACATCATTTGCTCGGTCGATGCCGCAGGCCGCTTTACCAACGTGAGCAGCGCGTGTGAACGCGTGTGGGGCTATGCGCCGCAGGAATTAATCGGGCGGGGCTACATCGAGTTTGTCCATCCCGATGACGTGGCACGCACCAACGCGATCGCGACCGAGATCGTCGCCGGGACCGCCAGCGGCAACTTCGAGAACCGTTACCTCCGGAAGGATGGCGGCGTGGTTTATATCATGTGGTCGGCGCGCTGGTCGGCGGAGCAGCAGACGTTTTTCTGTGTCGCGCACGACACCACGGAACGCCGGCGCGCGGAGGATGAGCTGCGCGCGTCCGAGATGCGTTTCCGTTCCGTCTCGCAGTCGATCGGCGATGCGATTATTTCTTCGAACACAGCGGGCGAGATCATTTTCTGGAATGCGGCCGCGGAAAAAATCTTCGGGCATGATGAAGCGGAAGCGATGGGCCGGGAGCTCTCCATTATTATGCCGGAGCGCTTCCGCGAAATGCATCGCGCCGGGATGAAGCGCTACCTCGCGGGCGGCGAGGCGCGTGTGATCGGAAAAACCGTGGAACTTGTCGGCCTGACCAAAGATGGCCGCGAATTCCCGATCGAGCTTAGCCTTTCTGCCTGGAAGACAGGCGAGGAGATGTTCTTCACCGGAATCATCCGCGACATCAGCGCGCGCAAGCTGGCCGAGGAAACATTACAAAATGAGCGCGAGTTTTTGACCGCGCTCTTCGAGAATGTGGCGGATGGCATCGTCTCCTGCGACGCGAATGGAACTCTGGCGCACTTCAACCGCGCGACGCGCGAGTTTCACGGGTTACCCGCCATTCCAATCCCGGCCGAGGAGTGGGCGCAGCATTTCGATCTCTATCAGGCCGACGGCACCACGCGCTTAACGAAAGAGCAAATCCCCCTCTTTCGCGCCTTGGAAGAAGGCTCGGTCCGCGACGCCGAGATGGTCATCGCGCCGAAGGGCGCGCCGCTCCGCCGGATGTTAGTGGACGGCCAGGCGATGTTCGATCCGCAGGGCAAAAAGATCGGCGCCGTCGTCGCCATGCACGACATCACCGAGCGCCGGCGTGAGGAAGAGCGACAACGAGCGAACGAAGATCGGCTCCGCGTTCTCTGCGACATCACTTCGAAGTCGGAGCTGACTTTCGAAGCGAAGATCGAGGAGTTGTTAGCCCAAGGTTGCTCGCAACTGGGCCTCGAGAACGGAATCCTGGCGCAGGTCGACGGCGACCGTTACCAGGTCCGGCACGCGGTCTCGGAAAAGAACATGGCTGCCCTCGATGGTCTCGCCTGTAATCTCAAGGATACGATCTGCGACGAGATGATGCGGCGGGGAGAGCCGATTGCTTTCGAGCACGCCGCCGCTTCGGAATGGCGTCATCATCCGGGTTATTTGAAGTTCAGAGGCGAGGCTTACATCGGATCCCCGGTACGAGTGGCGGGAAAGGTTTACGGCGCCCTTTGTTTCACCAGCTCACAGCCTCGGGCGGAAAAGTTCAACACCGCGGACATCGAGTTCCTCCGGCTAATCGTGCAGTGGGTCGGCGGCGAAATCGAGCGCCAGCAAACCGAGGCCGCGCTGAGCGAAAGCAAACGCTTCGCCGAAAGCATCGCGGAGAACTCGACCAGTTTCATTTACCTGCAGGACATCGAGACCGGCAGAAACATTTATTCGAACCGGAACGTCGCCGAATTCCTGGGCTATTCACCGGCGCAGATTCACGAGCTCGGAGAGGATTTGATCGCCGCCATCGTTCATCCGGACGATCTGCCCGGGATCGCGGAGCTGCACGCTCGCCTGGCGGAATTGCCGGCGGGCGGCGTGGTCGATCTGGAGTATCGAGTCAAGCACGCGAACGGCGAATGGCGTTGGATCTGGGCGCGCGAAACGATCTTCAAGCGCCGCGCGAATGGCGCGGCCTGGCAGATCATGGGTTCGGCGCAAGACATCACCGAGCGGCTCCGGGCCGAGCAGGAACTGAAAGAAGCCAAAGTCGCGGCGACTTTGCGCGAAAGCGAAGAGCGTTTCCGCGCGATGGCGGATTCGATCCCGCAGCTCGCGTGGATGGCGCAGGCGGACGGCTTCATCTATTGGTATAACCGGCGCTGGTTTGATTACACCGGCACCACTCCAGAACAAATGGAAGGCTGGGGCTGGCAGAGTGTCCACGATCCTGACGTGCTTCCGCGCGTGATGGAAAGGTGGACCGCCGCCATCCGGACTGGGAACCAATTTGAAATGGAATTCCCGCTCCGCGCTGCCGATGGCCATTTCCGCACCTTCCTCACCCGCGTCGAACCACTGAAAGATTCCGACGGGCAGGTGGTGCAATGGTTTGGCACCAACACCGATGTGCAGGAGCTGCGCGAGGCGAATGAAAATCTTGAACGCAAAGTCGCGGAAAGAACCTCCGAACTGCACGCCGCGAAAGAGACCGCGGAAACAGCGAGCCGCGCCAAAGGCGAATTCCTCGCGAACATGAGCCACGAGATTCGTACGCCGATGAATGGCATCATCGGCATGACCGATCTCGCGCTCGATACCAAGCTCAGTTCCGAGCAGCGCGAATATCTCGGGATGGTGAAAACGTCCGCGCGCTCTTTGCTCGGGTTGATCAATGACATCCTCGATTTTTCCAAGATCGAGGCGGGCAAGCTGGAATTGGAGTCGATCGATTTCAGTCTGCGCGATTGCATCGGGGACGCGCTTAAACCGCTCGGCATCCGCGCGTCCCAAAAAGGGATCGAGCTGGTCGCGGATATCGCCGCGGATGTGCCTGATCATCTGATCGGAGATTCGATGCGGCTGCGCCAGATTTTGATTAACCTGGCCGACAACGCCATCAAGTTCACCAAAGACGGTGAGGTCATCGTGAAGGTGATTAATCTCGCGCCTTCCAATGGCCAGAGCCATCTGCAGTTCTCAGTTACTGACACCGGCATCGGCATTCCGGCCGAGAAGCAGTCGGCCATCTTCGAAGCCTTCGCACAAGTCGATGGCACCACCACCCGCACGTACGGCGGCACGGGTCTCGGGCTTTCCATTGCCTCGGAGCTAGTGCAAAAGATGCGCGGGCGGATTTGGATTGAAAGCAAACCCGGCCTTGGAACGACCTTCTTTTTCACAACGTGTCTGCCAATTGGCGAGACTCCGACGCTCGGAGGCAGATGCGCGGATTCACAAGCTCTCGGAGGCTTGCGTGTATTGGTCGCGGACGATAACGCGGTCAATCGCCGCGTCTTGCAAGAGATGCTTTTGAACTGGCATATGCAGCCGACCGTGGTCGACTCCGGCGCAGCGGCCCTCGATGAGATGCGGCGCGCGGCCAAGACTCAAACGCCATTCGCGTTGGTTTTGCTCGATGGCATGATGCCGCAAATGGATGGCTTCACCGTGGCTGGGCGCATCCGCGAAAATGTAGAGCTCTCGGGTGCGACCGTGATGATGCTTTTTTCCTCCTTGCCCACGGACGCGGCAGCACGTTGCCGCGAGCTGAACGTGGCGAGTTATCTGACCAAACCGGTAACGCAATCAGATTTGCTAGATGCGATCTTGATCGCACTTGGTGGCGAGGAAGATGCAACCCTGAGCGATACGGAGCTGTCATCAACAACGTCTGAGCTATTGAAAGTCTCTCGCCGCATTCTGCTGGCCGAAGACAACCCGATCAACCGTGCGGTCGCGAGTGGCTTCCTGGAAAAAGAAGGTCACATTCTCGTCCACGCGGTCAATGGCCGTAAAGCAGTCGACGCCTACAAGTCAGGTGACTTTGATTTGATTTTCATGGACGTGCAGATGCCCGAAATGGACGGCTTCGAGGCGACTGGGCTGATTCGCAAAATGGAAGCAGCCAGAGGAGTGCATACACCGATCATCGCATTGACATCGCATGCCATGACAGGTGATCGCGAACGTTGTTTGGCCGCGGGGATGGATGGCTACGTCGCCAAGCCTGTGAGTAAGGCAAATCTGCTCGACGCCATCGCCGGGTTCGGCGTGACGATCGAGCGTCCGCCTTCGCCGGCTCCACCCATGGAGCGAATGTATGGCGCGGAAGAGTTGCTCCGGCGAATGGGAGGGGACCCGCAATTAGTGGAACGCGTTATCGCTCTCTTCCGCGAAAACCTTCCGCAAATGATGGCGACGCTAAGAGAAGCGCTAAGCACGGGCGATCTGCCAGGCCTGATGCGTTGCGCTCATAAGCTTGTTGGCACGCTAGGAACTGTCGGCGCTAGTAACGCGGTCGCGTTGGCACGCGACCTTGAAGCTGCCGCCGAAAGCGGCAACACTGCTAATGCAACAAGCCTCATCGCAGCGCTAGAAGATGAAGGACATACCATTCTCGCCGGATTGGCTGCAATCGCCGACGCCAACTGCGCCGTCGTCTAAGTCCGAACCGGTTGCTGACCTCCCGACTTTCTCGGTAGTACGAGCCGGGCCGTTGAAGGTAATCGTCGCCGACGACGATCCGATTTCTCGCGAGATCCTTTCAACGCTACTAACTAAGTGGGGTTACCAGACTTTGATTACCCGCGATGGCCGTGAGGCGATGGAGGCATTGCGTGCGCAGACCAGTCCCGCTATCGCGCTGCTGGATTGGATGATGCCCGGCATCGATGGGATAGAAGTTTGCCAGCGTGTGCGCGAAGCCGGTAAACCGGTTTACATCCTGTTACTCACTTCGCGGAGCGGCAAGGAGCAGGTCGTGGAAGGCTTGAACGCGGGCGCGGACGACTACCTGATCAAACCATTCGACCCCGATGAGCTACAGGCGCGCATCCGTGTGGGGGTACGCATTCTTGAACTACAGGTAACTTTGTCGGCGCGGGTAACCCAACTGGAAGCTCTCGCTTTGGAAAACCACCAGCTGAAATTGCAAATCCCGTTGTAGACCGAATCGAGAAATGATCTGTGTCGCTCAATCTTCGATCGCGCACTAATTAACAATCACAAATTGGTCTCGGAGGGGGGTTCGACCCTCGGGAAGCTAACGGTTCTGGAGCGCCCCTTTTTTGCCAAATCAGGCGAATTTCACAAAAGGGGAACGGACCCCCTAGGCTCCACCAAAACTACTCGTTAGGCCCTAACGAGTAGTCGCGTTTGACTCCGTTTGCCGTCGCTTGCGATGCTCCGCGGCCGGCGCCTTCCCGTCCCTGTGTAAAGTGAGGAGCGACTCGACCAAAGATTCCTCAGCACTTGAGCAAACTGAAAGCACCACCGCCTTCTCGCACCCTTTGTCCACCGTGTAGGCGTGTCCCATATTGGAATCGATGTAGATAGACTCGCCCGCTTTCAGCACGATTGGGTCATAAAATTCCGTGTGCAGAACAACGCGGCCTTCCACCACAAAAGTGTGTTCCTCGCCAGGATGGCGCACGAGCTCGCCAAAGTCCTCCAGGCTTTTTGCGCGGACGTGGGCGAGCACGGGGATCATGCGCTTGCGGCGCAGTTCCGGGCATAAGTAATAGTAGTCGTAGTTCGGCGTGTTGACGCGCACGGCATTTTCGATCCGTCCCAGACTCCGCCGCGCCGTGACCGCGGTTTCGCGAGAGTTTTCCGGTTCGGTGAAAAGTTCCGACATCGTCTACCCTACGTTTCTGAAAATGCCGGCAGGAATTTCCGGCTTCGACGCGGGACTGAGCCTGCAAAAGTTTAGTCAGGAACTTCGTCTGACATCGAGGGCAGACGGCTCGTTCCTCTGGCAGCTCGGGGCGTTCTACACTTATGAGGATGCAAACCAGACTCAGTTCCTATTTCTGAACAAAGTGGACGGCACGCCGTATCCCGGTTTGGCGCTTTTGGCCGACATAGCTCTTCCGAGCACTTACGAAGAGGAAGCGGTCTTTGCGAATGCGACCTACAAATTCACCCACTGGTTCAGCCTAGGCGCAGGCCTGCGCTATTCGCATAATGACCAGACCTTCTCCCAAAACTTTAATGCCGGTGCGGTCATCCCGCACAAGAAGACTCCAGGTAGTTCGTCGGAAGACGTAATCAACTTCATGGTTACTCCGGAATTTAAGCTATGGAAGGACGGCCTTCTTTACGCGCGAATCGCGAGCGGGTATCAACCCGGCGGTCCGAACGTCGCGCTCAAAGATGTCCCACCTGCTGTGGACTCGTCATCCCTTCTTAGCCATGAAGCCGGATTGAAGTCCGAATTTCTTGATCACAAGATCCTTTTCGATATCACAGGTTATCACCTCGAATGGACCGACATTCAGGTCGGGGCCGTGGTTAACAATGTCGGCGTGCTGGTCAACGGGGGTGAAGCCACCAGCAATGGCGTCGAGTTATCACTCGCTTTCCGACCTATCACTGGATTGCGACTTGGCGTGAACGGCTCTTATACAGATGCGACCTTCGATGCCGCCGTACCAGCTCTGGGTGCTCTTGCCGGCGATCGCCTGCCGAACATCCCGCAATGGCAGGGATCGATTACGGCGGACTACTACTTCCCACTTTGGGGAGCACATAGCCAACCGGTCGCCACCAGCGGCAAAGACGGTAAGACGATGATGGTGCCGGGAACTGCCCAAACCGCCGGATGGAATGGCCACTTAGGGTTCGGTGTCCGCCTGGTGGGCGACAGGAGGTCGGCCTCTGCCCGCGGCCAGACCTTTCCTTTGGACAGTTACGGCGCTCTTGATTTGAATGCCGACATCTCGAACGACCATTGGACAGTCCGCCTCTTCGTCAAAAACGTAACGGACGAGCGGGCCTACCAGAACATTGACGCATTTCCGACCTTGCTCGGAACTATCGATCACCTCCAGGGCGTTCCGATTCAGCCGCGCACCGTCGGCGTCGAAGTTGATTTCAAGTTCTAGTTTCGGCGAAGTTTGCCAGCTTCCAAGAAGTAATAGATACTGCAACCTATCTCTTCCACGCCTGACTTCACCACCTTACCACAGCCCTACCTGCTTTTCCTCGGCGATACCACCGAAGCTGGCTACGCGAAAACTGCCTTTGGTCTGCGCGATTGGGCGCCGAAACGTTGTATAGGCGAGTTCGCCTGCCAAGGCGCCACCGTAACTACTGGCTTACCTTTTCTTCGGCCCGCGCAAGCTCATAGCAAAGGCGCACGAGCCTTAGTTATTGGAGTAGCTAATTCCGGCGGGTTTATTCCGGATAGCTGGATCGCTGGGTTACTTGATGCATTAGAAGCTGGCCTGGATCTCATCAGCGGACTGCACACACGGTTGGCTGACGTGCCTGAGGTACACGAGGCCGCGATTAGACTTAATCGCAGACTTATCGATGTGCGCCGTCCGCCAGCGGGCATACCAGTTGCGACCGGACGCAAACGCACCGGCATGCGCCTGCTTACGGTAGGCACTGACTGCGCCTTGGGAAAAAAATACACTGCCCTCGCCCTGGCTCGCGCCTTTGCCGTGCGGGGAGTTGCGGTCGATTTCCGGGCAACCGGCCAAACCGGTATTATTATCGCCGGGCAAGGCATACCTATCGATGCGGTAGTAGCAGACTTTGCCGCGGGCGCCGCAGAGATACTTAGTCCAGATGCGGCTGAAGATCATTGGGATGTTATCGAAGGCCAGGGTTCGTTATCCCATCCATCTTATGCGGGTGTATCGCTTGCTTTACTACATGGCAGTCAACCGGACGTGATAGTTGTTTGTCACAAGCCTGGTCGCAAGAGCCTGGTAGGTCATCCTGAATATGCCTTGCCAGGAATAGAAGAAACTATCGATTTAACCTTGCGTCTGGGACGCCGCACTAATCCCGCGATTCGCTGCGCTGGTATTAGTATGAATACCGCACACCTCGAATCGGGTTCCGCTGAGGATTTGTTAGCGAAGGAGGGCAAGCCCCTAGGTATTCCAGCAGCTGATCCCATGCGCGGCGGCGAAGGATTCGAGCGGTTAGTAGATGCATGCTTGTTACTATGAGACTACTTATTTTAACTCTCGCACTCTTAGCCGGCACTCTAACCTTCGCCGCGCCTCCAGAAGGTTTTAATGAGCGCGTCGATTCGCTGCGCAATCAAGTAGGGGTGCCGGGAATGGCGATCGCGATTGTCGAAAACGGCAAGGTAACTCTCGTCAAAGGTTATGGCGTCAAGAAGCTCGGCTCACCAGACCCGGTCGACGCCGATACGATTTTCCTACCGGTTCGACCGGCAAAGCCTTCACTGTCGCGGACCTCGCGCTCCTGGTCGATCAAGGCAAGATCAACTGGGACGATAAGGTCATCGATCACCTGCCCGAATTCCAAATGTATGATGCCTGGGTCACGCGCGAGATGACAATCCGAGACCTACTCGTGCACAGGAGCGGGCTAGGCTTAGGCGCGGGCGATCTGTTGTTCTTGCCACGTAGCTACCTTAGCAGGGCCGAAGCAGTCAAGCGGCTGCGTTATATCAAGCCGGCTACCAGCTTCCGCTCGGCCTACGCTTACGACAACGTCTTATACATGGTAGTAGGACAGCTGATTGAAGCGGTAACCGGCAAGACCTGGGAAACATTTACCGCCGAGCAACTGCTTAAGCCTGCGGGAATGCTGCATTCTACCACCGATAGCGAGCCTCGTTTTCGCAGCGCGGATCGCGCGCACCCGCACGCGCGCATAAACGGCGCATTCCGCGGCTTGGGCGATCAGGAACTGCTGAACGAGCGCGACGAGCTCGCGCGCAATGGCGCGCCCGCCGGCGGCATGGCAGTTAGCGCCAACGACATGGCGCGGTGGTTACTGATCCAGCTCGCGCACGGCAAACTTCCGGAAGGCGACGGCCGCCTCTTTAGCGAAGAAGCGCACACGCAGATGTGGACACCAGTGGTGCTTCAGCCAGCTCGGACGCTCGCCCCCGAGCTGCAAATAACGGAACCGCTCTGCGATACCTACGCCCTGGGGTGGGACGTGCGGGATTATCGTGGCGCGCGCGTGGTCTGGCACGGCGGGGCAGTGTTGGGATTTAAGACTGCGGTCGTGCTGCTGCCGGAGAAGAACGTCGGGTTCTCGATCGAGATGAACAGCGAGGACACCGGCATCGTGCGCGGTTTGATGTACGAACTGCTCGACCATTATCTCGGGCTGCCGAAGGGCAACTGGCCGGAAAAACTGATCGCTAATGCGCAGAAGGATTTGGCGGAGGGTTTGAAAACGGTTGCCAAACCGGCGAAGGTCGGTCCGTCATTAGCCCTCGCGAGCTACACCGGAACTTTTACTGATCATTGGTATGGGAACATTGAGATAAGTCAGGCGAATGGGAAACTAACTATCGACTTCAAGTCGACCCCGCGCATGGGTGGAACACTCGACCATTGGCAGTATGACACCTTCATGACCCGCTTTGACGATAAGGCTATAGAACCAGCTTATGTTACCTTTAACCTCGACGCGGAAGGTAAGATCGATCGGATCACAATGAAGCCGGTCTCGCCGCTCGCCGATTTCAGTTGGGATTATCAGGACCTGCAATTCAAGCCGGCGAAGGCGGCGAAATGAAATGGCCGAAAGGTGTCGAAGTGCGGGGCGAAACACCGCCGCTCTTTTCCGAAATCCTGACGCATGACGCGCTTGAGTTTGTAGCGAAATTACAACGAGCCTTCGGCGGACGGCGCGAGGAATGTTTGCTGCTTCGCCAGGAGCGACAGGCGGCGCTGGATCGCAGTGGCGCGCTGGATTTTCTTCCCGAAACCCGGCACATCCGCGAGAGCGATTGGACCTGCGCGCCGATTCCGCAAGACCTGCTCGACCGCCGGGTTGAGATCACCGGACCGACCGATCGCAAGATGGTAATCAACGCGCTGAACTCGGGCGCAAAGATGTTCATGGCCGACTTCGAGGATGCGAATGCGCCGAAGTGGGCCAACATGATTGAAGGGCAGATCAACCTGCGGGACGCGATCCGCCGCACAATTGATTTCACCAGCCCGCAGGGAAAGCGCTACCAACTCAAAGAGAAGGTCGCTGTGCTTCTGGTGCGCCCGCGCGGCTGGCACCTGCTCGAGAAGCACGTGCTGGTAGATGGAGAGCCGATCTCCGGCGGGCTTTTCGATTTTGGTCTCTACTTCTTTCACAACGCGAAGGAACTGCTCGCACGCGGCAGCGGTCCTTATTTTTATTTGCCGAAGCTGGAGAGTCATCTCGAAGCGCGCATTTGGAACGATGCCTTCAAGCTGGCGCAGGGTGAGATCGGGATTCCGCAGGGAACGATTCGCGCGACCGTGCTCATCGAAACGATTCCAGCTGCGTTCGAGATGGATGAGATTCTCTACGAATTGCGCGAGCACTCGGCCGGGCTCAACTGTGGCCGCTGGGATTACATTTTTTCTTGCATCAAAAAATTCCGAAACAAGCGCGACTTTCTTCTGGCGGACCGCGCGCAGATCACGATGACGACGCACTTCATGCGTTCTTATTCGCTCCTCTGCATCAAGACTTGTCACCGGCGAAACATCTTTGCCATGGGTGGAATGGCGGCGCAGATCCCGGTGAAGAACGATCCGCGCGCTAACGACGAGGCCTTCGCGAAAGTGCGGGCGGACAAGGAGCGCGAGGCGAACGACGGCCACGACGGGACATGGGTCGCACACCCAGGCATGGTGCAGCTGGCGCTTGATGCCTTCGACGCCGTCATGCCGCAGCCGAACCAGATCGATAAGAAACGCGAGGACGTAAATGTGTCCGCGAAAGACCTGCTCGATTTCGGTCCGAGCGAGCCGATCACAGAACAAGGTTTGCGCACGAACGTTAGCGTTGGCGTCCAATACCTCGAGGCGTGGCTGCGCGGCAGCGGCGCGGTGCCGATTTTCAACCTGATGGAAGATGCCGCCACGGCGGAGATTTCTCGCGCGCAGGTTTGGCAATGGATTCGGCATCCACGCGGCATTCTCAACGATGGACGCAAAGTGACGAAGGAACTATTTCGCAGCGTGCTGAGCGAGGAACTCGCCAGGATCAAAACTCAAATCGGTGAGGACCGTTTTGCGGCGGGCAAGTTCGATCTCGCGCGGGACCTGTTCGACAAAATCACGACCGACGATGAATTCGTCGAGTTCCTAACTCTGCCTGGTTATGAGAAGCTTGGCTAAGTGAGCACTCAAAATAAGCAAAGGGCACAAGCGATGAAAAATCACGATGGGACAGCGCGATTGAACTGGGACGCAGATCCGCGCTGGAACGGGATCGAGCGCTGCTACACCCAGGCAGATGTCGAGCGGTTGCAAGGCAGCGTGATCATTGAACACAGTCTCGCGCGCCGCGGGGCGGAGAAGCTTCGGGAGTTGTTGCGCACGGAAGATTATCTTCCGACCCTCGGCGCCCTCACCGGCAACCAGGCTGTGCAGCAAGTGAGAGCCGGTTTGAAGGCGATTTATCTCAGCGGGTGGCAGGTCGCGGCGGACGCGAATCTCGCCGGGCAGATGTACCCGGATCAAAGTCTTTATCCTGCCAACAGTGTTCCCGCCGTGGTGAAGAGAATCAATCAGGCGCTGCAGCGCGCGGATCAGATTCATCACGCTGAAGGCAAGAACGAGATCGATTGGTTTGTGCCGATCATTGCCGACGCGGAAGCTGGATTCGGCGGGCCGCTAAACGTTTTCGAGTTAACCAAAGCAATGATCGAAGCGGGCGCCGCCGGTGTGCATTTCGAAGATCAACTCGCGAGCGAAAAAAAATGCGGACATATGGGAGGCAAGGTCCTTGTCCCAACGCGGACCGCGATTACGCATCTCGTCGCAGCCCGACTCGCGGCGGATATCTCGAATGTGCCGACGGTGATCGTCGCGCGAACCGATGCGAACGCCGCGGCGTTACTGACCAACGATGTGGACGAGCGCGATCACAAATTTCTTACCGGGGAACGCACGCCAGAAGGTTTCTATCGTGTGCGCGCCGGTTTGGAGCAGGCGATTGCGCGCGGCATCAGCTACGCCAAGTACGCCGACATGGTTTGGTGCGAGACGAGTGAACCGAATCTCGCGGAAGCAAAGCGTTTCGCGGAGAGCGTGAAGAAAGAATTCCCGGACAAGCTGCTCGCCTACAACTGTTCGCCCTCTTTTAATTGGAAGAAGAAACTGGACAGCGCCACGATCGCGAAGTTTCAACGCGAGCTCGGCGCGATGGGATACAAGTTCCAGTTTGTTACTCTGGCCGGTTTCCACGCGCTGAACTACAGCATGTACAAACTCGCCCACGGCTATCGCGATCGCGGCATGGCGGCTTATTCCGAATTGCAGGAAGCAGAGTTCGCCGCGGAGGCCGATGGTTATACCGCGACAAAACATCAGCGTGAAGTCGGCACCGGCTACTTCGACGCCGTGGCGCAGACCATCGCCGGCGGCGAATCCTCTACCACTGCGCTCACTGGCTCGACCGAGCAGGAGCAGTTTCATTGAGCGCGCTCGAGAATGAGGACCCACCTCACTGCATCGGCGTCGCTAACTGACAGCCGCCTTGCTGCACTTTGCGCACAAGCAGCGCAGCGCGCGTTGCTCGATTACGAAGCTCAGTTCAACGCGATCACGGAACGTACACGTGAGCGCTTTCTGGCGCGGGATTGGGCTGGCAGTTATGCGGACGCGGCCGAGCGCCTTCATCTCTACAACATCATTCTGAATGGCCTAACGAGTGATATAGAGACCTTGATGGGCGAGCGCCTTTGCGAACGCAGCATTTGGGCTGCGATCAAGGCCGTTTACTCATCGCTCATCGCGCAATCCGCGGCGTTCGAGGTCGCGGAAAGTTTTTTCAATTCGCTCACGCGTCGCGTCTTTGCCACGGAAGGTGTCGATCAGACGATCGAGTTCGTTGATACGGATTTCGATGCCCCACCGATGGGCGCGGCCACCTTTGCCCGCCAGATGTATGCGGAAGCGCCTTTGCCCGACCTGCTTTGTCGCGTCTTGACTGATCTTTCATGCGAGGGTTTCGAAGACAAATCCTGGAGTGCCACGCGCGCCTCCGTTGAGTTGGCCGCGGAGCGAATCAAGGAAGCGTTTCGCGACAAGGCCGAGACCGGCAGCATTCGCCTCGAAATTATCCCGAGCGTTTTTTATCGCGGTCGCGGCGCCTATTTCGTGGGCCGCGCCATTCGCAACGACGACGTGGCGGACGCGCTGCCGCTCGCACTTTGCCTTCGGCATCCGGACGAGCGCGGCATTACCCTGGACGCGCTACTGCTGGGAGAACTCGACCTCTCGATTCTATTTTCCTACACGCGCGCCTACTTTCGCGTGAACGTCAGTTGCCCTTACGAGTTGGTGCGTTACCTCCGCGAGCTGATGCCGCGCAAACGTCTGGTCGATCTCTACAACGCGATCGGCTTCCATCGTCACGGCAAGACCGAGCTTTACCGCGATTTTGTCGCGCATCTGCGCAGGTCCCATGATCGCTTCGTGGCGGCGGAGGGGACTCGCGGGATGGTCATGCTGGTCTTCACGTTGCCGAGCTATGACGTTGTGTTCAAACTCATTCGCGATCGCTTCGATTTTCCGAAGGAGAGCAATCGCAGCGACGTCAAGCAACGTTATCGGCTCGTCTTTGAACACGATCGCGCCGGTCGTTTGGTCGAAGCGCATGAGTTCGAACATTTGCGAATTGCGCGGGAGCGATTTGATCCGGCTCTGTTAGAAGAGCTTTGTCGGCACGCCGCCGAAACGGTAAGACTGGAAGGAGACAACGTCGTCCTCGCGCACGCCTACATTGAACGGCGCATTCGACCGCTGAACCTTTTCTTTGCCGAAGCGTCTCCGGAAGATTCAACCGCCGCCGCGCTCGATTATGGCCGGGCGATGAAGGATCTCGCCGCCTCGAATATTTTCCCGGGTGACCTGCTGACGAAAAACTTCGGCGTCACCCGCAGCGGACGCGTGGTCTTCTACGATTACGACGAGCTTTGCTTCGTGACCGACTGCAATTTTCGGGACATGCCGCAGCCCACGACTCACGAGGAAGAAATGTCGGCCGAACCGTGGTTCACCGTGCGCGAGAACGATATTTTTCCGGAAGAATTCCCAAACTTCCTCCGCTTTCCCGAGGCCGCGCGCACACTCTTCTTCGAACGACACGGCGATCTCTTCCGCGCCGAATTCTGGCGGGGCATGCAGTGCGAACTCAAGTCCGGTGACAATCCGGAAGTGTTTCCGTATGAATCCGAGCGGCGGCTTTCGTCGGTAGTTATCGAGCGGTGATCGAGGGAGCGCGACCAGCTTTTGCCGTGTTAATCGGTCGGCTTTCAATCTTGTCTGCCGGCACGCGGCGCAGACGACTTCAGCGACGACTATCAAGGCCTGCTATTTCGCCCGGTCGGGGAGAGGAAATGGCCGTTGCATCCTTCCGAGTGATGCCGCGAGTTTGGTTAATATTGCGGCCGATAACAAAATGGTCTCGGAGGGGGATTCGACCCTCGTGAAATCACCTTTTCCGAATCGGCTTTCTTCGGCAAATTAGGCGAATTTCACAAAAAGGGAACGGACCCCCTAGGCTCCAGTCCCTTTTTGACAGTTCTTTAGAAGAGGGGAGATAGCAGAGATCGATTATGGTTTCCTCTTTAGAGATGACGATCTTGTTCACGATGCACTCGACGATTTTACGCTTCTCCGCTCGTTCCAGGCTACGCGCGCGAAATTCAAATCCGCGGCGCCCGCGGCGTGAAAAGCCGCGAACGCCGCTGTTGCTACCAACGATACGATATTTTTTAGCATTCAAGGGCGCAGCTCTTAATCTTTCTCGGCTTTTTCGCTGTGCTCTTTGCCATCGTCATGATTGCTCAGCACCTTGCCATTGGCGTCGAACTGCACGCCCCCTTGCTTGCCATCTTTGTCGATGACCGCTTCGTAGTTCCCGCGTTCCTTTTCCCAGCGGACAATCTTTCCGCCTTTCGCTTCGTCAGCGCACAGAATGCATGGGAATCGATCGCGTTCTCAAAGGCTGGGGCAAGACTTCCATGCGTGACGATGAAATTCTGGAGCGCGGCTTCGTTTGTTTCGACGGACTTTACGAATTTCTCCAGAAGCGATGACCAAAGCACTCGTTAGGCAGGAACAACACACGTCAACTCATCCGAGTTTTGCTGAGGCGCTTCGCTTCTGGGTGAAGCTCGGCTTCATTTCCTTTGGCGGTCCGGCGGGTCAGATCGCTCTCATGCAAACGGAGTTGGTGGATCGGAAGAAGTGGATCAGCCAATCGCGTTTCCTGCATGCGCTGAATTACTGCATGCTTTTACCCGGGCCCGAAGCACAGCAGCTTGCCATCTATATTGGTTGGCTTCTGCACAAGACGTGGGGCGGCATCGTAGCCGGTGCGTTTTTTGTTATACCGTCAATCTTTGTTCTTTGGGGGTTGAGTTACATCTACATGGCCTTCGGTAACATTCCGTGGATCGCGGCGATCTTTTACGGACTCAAGCCGGCGGTGACAGCAATCGTTCTCGCCGCGGTGATTCGGATCGGACGAAAAGCGCTGCGCAACGAAGTGATGTGGAGCGTCGCGGCAATTGCCTTTGTCGGGATTTATTTCTTCAAAGTTCCTTTCCCTCTGATTGTGCTAGGCGCGGGAATTATCGGATTGGTCGGCGGCCTGTTCTGGCCGGCAAAATTCAATGTTGCCGCAAAGCACGCAAAGAAAGGCGAGGAGGAGGCAGTATTAGGCGACGAACAAGGATCAGCGGAACACACGAAGCCAAGTTGGTCACGCGCAGTCAAAGTAACGCTTATCTGCCTCACGTTGTGGCTAACGCCAACAGTCATCGCCGGATTCGCCAAAGGGTGGAACAGCACGCTCTTTAGTGAAGGTGTGTTCTTCAGCAAGGCCGCGGTCGTTACCTTCGGAGGCGCTTATGCGGTCCTGCCATACGTCGCGCAGGAAGCAATGAATCACTACGGCTGGCTAAAACCTGGACAGATGATGGACGGACTAGGTCTAGCTGAGACAACGCCGGGACCACTCATCATGGTCGTGCAATTCGTCGGCTTCGTTGGCGCGTGGCAAAACCCGGACGGCCAGCCGCCTGTGATAGCCGCGACCTTAGGCGCGCTCATCACGACATGGGCAACATTTGCGCCTTGTTTTCTCTGGATTTTTCTCGGGGGTCCGCACATCGAACAATTGCGCGGCAATAAGAAGCTAACGAGTGCTCTCTCTACTATTACCGCCGCGATCGTGGGTGTGATTCTGAATCTCGCAGTCTGGTTCGCACTTCACGTTTTCTTTCCGCAATCGGGCAAAGTAGATTGGTTTGCCATTGCGATCAGCGCGGTCGCGTTGTTCGGAATGCTGCGATGGAAGTGGAGCGTGATCGCGGTCGTTGTTGCGTCAGGCGCGCTCGGCTTAGCCTATCGAATGTTAATGGGAAGTTAATTCCAACTACTCGAGAAGCTGTTGTAGCGGAATATCGGCGAGCAAGAGCAGCGCGCTGCGTTGTGCTCAGCGTTTCGTCTTGATCATCGCGATCGGATTACTCGCGTATTGCGCCAACGCGACTAGGCCCGACGCAGCGCAATTGCAGCGACATCGTCATCGAAACTTCGCGCACCCGATAGTTGCACGAGTCGTGCGATCAATGGCGGGATGAATTCGGCGCTCCCGTCGAGGTTCGCAAGCATTTCGTTTAAGGCATTGCTCGTGATGCGGTCGCCGCCCTTCGATCGCATGCTGTACAATCCGTCGGTATAGAGGAGTGCTACCTCATCGCGCGCGAGTTCGGTGACGCTTTCGCCAACAGCAAGTGCTGGGCTGATACCGATCATCGTGGCGCGCGACGACAGTTCCTCGACGATGCCATTGCGTCGCCGAATGAGGAGCGGCGGATGGCCGGCCCCAGCGAAGGACAACCTGCCGTCCGCTTCAATGACGACGCAACATGCCGTCATGAAAGAACGTCCACGAAGCACGCTGTAGAATTCGGCGTTCACGCGTGTCAAGATTTCGGAGGCGTTCGTGGACTCGGTGGTGGCGTGGTGGAAAAGCAGCGCCACCAGTGTCGTGAAGAGGGCCGCGGCCACGCCGTGGCCCGTGGCATCAGCGAGCCAAAAAAGACAGGAGCCATCCGCTAACTGGCGCCAGCCGTAGACGTCGCCGCCCACCTGAATTAAGGGCGTATAGAGCGTCTCCACCTGCCAGCCGGCCAGGCGCGGAACGGCGGAGGTGACGATTGCTTGTTGAGTAGTGCGAGCGATGGCGAGGTCGGCTTCCTGCGCTCTACGCCACGTCGCCATTTCGTTGTTTTGAACGTGCAAAGCGGCGGCAAGTTCCCGCTCGCGATCGCGCGCTCGCTTTTTCTCCAGGCAGGCGCCGATGCGCGCTTTGAGCAGAGTCGGTTCGAACGGCTTCGGCAGGTAATCCTCCGCGCCCATTTCGATGCAGCGTACGATCGAATCTAATTCGCTTAGTGCCGAAATCATGATGACGGGAATGTGACTCAAGCCGTCATTCGCCTTGAGGTGATGCAGCACTTCGTAGCCGTCCATTTCCGGCATCATGATATCGAGCAGCACGAGGTCGAAGGTTTGCGCGTGCAACTTTTTCAGCGCCTGTTTTCCGTTCTCGGCAGTGGCCACTGCGTATCCCTGGCGCTCCAACCGCCGCGACAATACCTCCCGATTATTTTCGACGTCATCGACGACGAGAACGAATCCCGGAACGGCCGCGTCATTCTTTATAGATGCTGCGGCGGCTGGTGGCCGTTCGACTGACGTGGCCCTCGGTGCGCGCGTCTCCGGCTCCGCGACGGAATGAAAACTGTCATCGATGAGCCCGAGCAGTCGCTTGCCTGCAGCATGGATCTTTTGCAAATCCGAAACCGAATCCTTCTGGCCTTGCTCCTTCGCCGTCGCCTGTTCGATCAGGATCTCGGAAAAGCCGATGATGTGATTAAGCGGCGTGCGCAGGTCGTGGATCAAACGTGACGGCAGCGGATGCCGCGCAGCTTCGCCGACCGGAAACTTTAGCTCGCTCACGGAGTGCGTTTTGTTTTCGAAGCCGTCGCGTCTCCGTCAAGAAGTGCCTCGATCTTTCCGAGCAGCCGCGGCAACTCCACCGGTTTTGTGTCGTAATCATCGCAGCCAGCTTCGAGCGCTTTTTCGCGGTCGCCGGACATGGCATGCGCGGTCAACGCGATTATCGGGACGTGCTTTGTCGCGGGATCGCTCTTGAGAAGACGCGCTGCTTCCCAGCCGTCGACCACCGGCAAACTCATGTCCATCAAGACCAAATCCGGCGTGTCAGTTTGAGCCGCCTGCACGCCACTCGGCCCGTCTACCGCGAGCACGACTTCATAGCCTCTGCGCTGTAAACGCCGCGAGAGCATGTCGCGGTTCATTTCGTTATCTTCGACTAATAATATCTTCGCCATCTGCCTACTTCTTATGGCGTGCGGCGCAGTTGCTAACCAGGTCGCGCACTTGTTTCAATAACGCTTCGCGTGAGTCTCCCGCCTTCTGCAAAATCGTCTCGACCGAGCCAGTGAGCCGCCTCCGCTCTTTGGCGGTCAGATCTTTCGCGGTCATCACCACAATCGGGATGAAGCGCCACTCCGGGCGTTGCCGGACGCGATCTGCGAACTCGAAGCCGTCCATCTCCGGCATCATGAGATCAAGCAAGATCAAGCTGGGCCTTTCGTGCTCCATACACTCCAACCCTGCGAGACCGTTTTCGGCTTCGGTTACTTTCCAACCTTCCTTCTCCAGAATGTTACGCGTGATGGAGCGAGTCGCCGGATCGTCCTCGACCATGAGCACAGGGCAGGGTGGATTAGCGCAGGTGTATTTTTTTAGAATCTGCGCCAAGCGCTGGCGATCCACCGGCTTGGTAGCGTAATCGGCAGCTCCTAGTGTGAAACCTCGCTCGGGGTCGTCCAACATGGTCACCATGATGACGGGAATATCGCGCAAAGCGGCGTCAGCTTTGAGGGACGCAAGCACGCTCCAGCCATCCATGTCCGGCATCATCACATCGAGCGTGATGGCGACTGGCCTTAACTGCCGCGCGAGGCGCAAGCCGGCGTCACCGCCTGCGGCAGTGCGCACGGCAAAGCCTTCCTTGCTCAGGAAACGCTGCATCAAATCGCGTTGGACCGAGTCATCGTCGATCACGAGCACGCACCTTTCGTCGGGCAACAACTGTTCGGCGGCGTCAACGTCTCCTGCCTCTGCTTGAACCGCGATAGCTTCGGCTTTCGTTTCGCTGACGATCGCAGGCAGCTTGATTGTGAAAACGCTGCCCTCGTTAGGCACACTCTGCACGGTTACATCGCCACCCATGATCTGACAGAAACGCCGCGTCAGAGCCAGGCCCAATCCGGTGCCGCCGAACTTGCGCGTAGTCGACGCGTCGGCCTGCGTGAAGTCCTGGAATAGCTTGCCGGTCTGCTCGGCGCTTAACCCGATGCCAGTGTCCGTCACACGAAACACAATCCACTCGCTGCTTTCCGTGACTTCGCGCTCGACCTGCAGCGTGATGCTTCCGTCATGAGTGAACTTGGCTGCATTCGACAGGAGATTGAACAGCCCCTGGCGCACCTTGATCTGATCGGCGTGCATCGCCCCCAGATTCGCCGCGCGCTCGATGTGCAAGGTGTTGGCGTTTTTCTCCACCATTGGCCGGATAGTAGAGGCGACCTCATCGATCATGTTCGCCACGTCGAAGGTTTCCAGGAAAAGCTCCATCTTACCGGCTTCGATCTTTGAGAGATCCAAGATGTCGTTGATTAGCGCGAGCAGATGCCGGCCGGCGCCATTGATTTTCTCGAGGTCTGCACTGAACCCATCCAGTTTCTGCTCGACCGCGTCCTCCTGCAGCATCTCGGAGTAACCCATGATGGCATTGAGCGGCGTGCGTAGCTCGTGGCTCATGTTCGCGAGAAAGACGCTCTTCGCGCGATTCGCCTGATGAAGTGATTCTTCGTAGCGCTTACGTTCGGTAACATCGCGCGCGGCCGCGAACACCCCCTGCAACTTTCGTTCGCGATCGTGAAACGTGCTCGCGTTATAGGAGACCACAGTTTCCTTCCCGTCACGAGCGCGCGCCGTCAGTTCGTAGTCGGTCACTTTGCCTTCTCCCAACACCAGTTTAATGCCGGCCTCGGCTCGCTCCGGATCAGTGAAGTAGCCTTTGAACGGCGCGCCAATCAGCTCGTCCCGCGTGCAACCGGTGAGCCCCTCCATTTGTTTGTTCACGTCGGTAATAATGCCGCGCGGATCGGTTGTGATCAGGGCATCGATGTTCGATTCAATCAGCGACCGCGTGTAGAACTGTTGATCGCGCACTCGCTGATCAAGCAGCAGTCGCTCTGCTTCTACCTGCTTTCGCGCGGTGTTATCGGTGCCGATCAAGAGATAGCCGATGATTTCCCCTTGATCGTCGCGCAGCGCAGTGACCGACACGATCGCCGGGAAGCGACTCTCGTCTTTACGGATGTAGGTCAATTCGTAGATGTCCTCGATCCCGCGCGATGCCTTGAAAACCAATGCTTCAAAGCCCGGCGCGATTCGGGTGCCAAGTTCCGCGCTCAGAGCTTTGGCGCGAGCAATCACCTCCTGCGGATCAGAGATGTCAGCCGGCGTAATCTTGTTCATCACCTCCGCGGCCGTGTAGCCCAGCATCCGCTCAGCGCCGACGTTGAAAATTTGAATGACGCCCTTCTCATCAGTCGCGATGCTGGAAAAGTTCGCACTGTTGAAGATCGCGCTTTGCAGAGCGCCGGCTTTCAGCAGCGCTTCTTCTGCCCGCTTCCGCGCGGTCACGTCTTCCATGGCCAGCACCAGTAACTCGCCATGGCTGCCCGCACGCAGCTTGCGACCATTCAGCAACATCACTCGCCGTCCGATAATCGGAAAGGTGTGCTCTAACTCAAAGTCATTGAAGACCGAGCTGGTGGGGATCACATCTTCAAGGAGCGTCCGCAACGCTGGGATATCCCATTGCCCATTACCCAACTCATAGATTAGCCGATCCTCCGTCTCCGCCGAAGTGACTTTAAACGTCTGGTAAAAAGCGCGGTTGGCGGAGCGGACACGCAACGTCGTATCCAGCATCAAGAGCGGCTCCCGCACCGTATCAACGATGTCCTGCGCGTACGTCTCAATGTCTTCGACTAGCTGCTTTGGTTTCATCAATGACGCTGCGGAGATGTATAACATACGCGTCGTTGTGACCGCGTGCAGTGCTATTTGCTTTGCTACGCGCTTGCCATGGTCGGTCAGCACTGAGGTGGCTTGAGGGGAAAATATTGTCAGCGGATTAGCGCCCGCAGATACTTACCCACCTGAAGAGGAACGGCGGTAATTTTTTCGCGGAACTGAAGCGTCGCAACGTTTACAAGGTGGCGGTCGCTTATGCGGTTGTGGCTTGGCTACTAATGCAGATCGCCACACAGATCTTCCCCTTCTTCGAGATTCCGAATTGGGCCATCCGCCTCGTGGTACTTCTTCTCGTGCTCGGCTTCCCCGTCGCACTCGTTCTGGCGTGGGCGTTTGAATTAACCCCCGAAGGAATCAAGCGCGAGAGTGACGTTCCGCCTAACGAATCGATCACAGCGCACAAGGGACGCAAATTACTCGCCTTCACCGTTGTCGTCGCTCTGATTGCCGCCGGCTTATTTGCTTTCAGATTCCTTCACCTCAAACCCTCGCCTGTCACCGCCGGGCCTGAATCGCCAGTAGCGGTTCCGGCTCCGGTGTCGCTCCAGTTTCCAGCGAAGTCGATCGCCGTTCTTCCCTTCGAGAACCTAAGCAGTGACAAGGAAAATGCCTACTTCGCCGATGGCATTCAGGATGAGATCCTCGCGCGGTTGTCGAAGATTGCCGAGTTGAAAGTCATTTCGCGAACGTCCACTCAGAAATACAAAAGCGCGCCGGCCAACCTCCGCGAAATTGCGCAAGAACTCGGCGTGGCCAACATCCTCGAAGGCAGCGTGCAGAAAGCCGCCGATACAGTTCGCATCACAGTTCAGTTAATAAACGCGCGGAACGATCAGCATCTTTGGTCGGACACCTACGACCGCAAGCTGATTGACGTCTTCCAAGTCGAGAGCGACGTCGCACAGAAAATCGCCGGCGTGCTGGCAGCGAAGCTAACCGGCCGGGAAAAGGCGGCGA
>JALZAX010000061.1 GCA_030948055.1 Verrucomicrobiota bacterium
GCTGTGCAGTAGCTATTGATCGGGCTTTGCGCGGGAAAACCAACCTGCCGTTGCGGATGGGGATTCATAGCGGGCCGGTCGACCTGGTCGAAGATGTTAATGACAAGCTGAACCTGGCGGGCGCGGGGGTGAACATGGCGCAACGGGTGATGGATTGCGGCGATGCCGGTCATATCCTGCTTTCCGCGCGCGCCGCGGATGACCTGGCGCAATATGGGGAGTGGAAGGCGCAGCTGCACAACCTTGGCGAAGTAGAAGTAAAGCATGGCGTGCGGGTGCGGGTGGCGAGTCTTTACAATGATGAAGTTGGTAACAAGGCTTTGCCACGCAAGCTGCAAAGGCAACGACTCGTTAGGCGTCGGCGCGTTACTCTAGGAGTAGCTACCGCGATCATACTAGTGCTAGGTCTGTCGCTGGGACTTTGGGCGCGACAGCGTCACCTTAAGTTACGCGAGCAAGCCGCGGCGGAAGCAGCGGCGCTAAGGGAAAAGAGTGTCGCCGTGCTTCCGTTCGAGAACCTGAGTAGGGAAGAACAGAACGAGGTCTTCGCCGGAGGCGTGCATCGCGAAGTCCTACTGAACCTGGCAAAGATAGCTGACTTAAAGGTGATCAGCCGAACGAGCGTGATGCGTTATAAGGCCGGCGCTGAACGGAACCTGAAAGAGATCGCGGAGCAGCTAGGTGTTAACTATCTGGTGGAAGGTAGTGTGCAACGTGAGGCGGCTCATGTGCATGTAAGTGTGGAGCTGATCAATGCCAGAACTGATGCGCATGCCTGGGCCGAGACTTATGACGGTGAGGTAGCTGACGTTCTCGCCTTTCAAACGGAGATCGCGCAACGGATCACGAACCAGCTCGGCGCGAAATTATCGCCCCGCGAGAGCACGGAGCTGGCGAGCAGACCGACCAAGGACATCGCAGCCTTTGAGAGCTACATCAGGGCGCGTGCCTTGATGGAAACGCAGGACCTCGACGATGACAACACGCGATTTATCGAGGACCACACGAGGGCGGTTGAATTGTTGGAACAGGCGGTGGCGCGGGATGGAAAGTTCGTCGCAGCTTACTGGGCGCTGACCGAGGCCAATATTCAGCTTTTCCGCTCGAGCGACTCACCCAATACAGACTACCGCACGCGCGCGGAAGCGGCCTTGAAAGAGGCCCAACGAATTGCGCCCGAAGCTGGCGAAACGCTTCATGCGCAGGCGCGGGTCATCTACTACGGCTACCTCGATTTCACACGCGCGCTGGCCACGCTGGAAGAAGCGGCCAAGTCTCTCCCAAACAGCGCCGAAGTAACCATGACCCGCGGACTTCTTTACCGGCGCTTCGGCCGATGGCAGGAGGCCTACGCTCAGTTCATGCGAGCTACCGAGCTCAACCCGCAAGACCTCTCCGCTTATATTTTTGCTGGGGGAGCTGCCCAGGGGCTTCGTTGGTGGGACGAACTCGATCAAATGGCCGCGCGCATCATAAAACATTTTCCAAGGCGCGGCCGTATCGCGACGATGGAGCACGGCCTGTCGTTGCGGTTTCGCGGAGACGTTGCTGCGGGCAACAAGAAACTGGAAAACGGGAAGCTTCAGATGCCTGACGACTTTGGCCCGCTTTTCTACATTCCCTTTTGGAAGCGCGACTTCGAACAATGCCGCCGCCTGCTCACTGATGCGGCGAACTATCCAGAGCTTAAGGATGAGCGATGGGACAAGGAGCTTCAGCTAGTGTTTGTGACGAAATTCCCCTTCGACGAACAAGCTGCACGCGAGGCGGAGGAGCGGCTGCGGGAGCGCCTCGGCGGACCTGTTCACCGCGAAGAGCAAGGCGATCTCATCATTGCTTTGAGCAACGTGAAGATGCTTCTCGGAAAAAAAGAAGAGGCGCTGCGCATCGCGGAGGAGTCAGCAGAGCAACATCCCATTTCGGAAGACGCGCTCGCGAATGTCCAGCGGCTTAAGCGGGTGGCGTTTATGTATATTTATTCGGGCGAAAATGACCGTGCCTTGCAAACCTTCGCAAAGCTGGTCCGGCTTCCGGGCGCCGAAGCATATGGAGAGCTCAAGTATAATCCGGTCCTGGATCCTTTACGCGAGGATCCGCGCTTTGAGGAGATCCTGAAGCAGTCGCAGCAGCCGTTTCCAAGATTATAGTCGTTTTTTCGCAGCGCCTATATAAAAGCGCCTTTGTTCCGAAGGATAGGTTATGCGCCAACGTTCATTGCTTTGGAAGCAGCTGCTAGTAGGAGTGGTCTTTCTCCCGACTGCGATCAGCTTCGCGCAGGAAGCTGTGGGGCCGATGGCCGAGACGGAGCGCGTGGTTGTGACTGGCTCTTACATTCCGATTCCAACCGCAGAATCAGAAGGTGCGCTTCCGGTCGTTAACTACACCAGGGAACAAATGATTAACTTCGGTTCCAATACTCCCGCGGAAGCTCTCAGGCACTTGCCCTCTTTCATCGGGACGACGCCGAATGAGAACGACAGCAACGGTGGTAACGGCTCGGCTCAGGTAAATCTGCGGGCTTTCGGTCCGGACAATACCCTCACCCTGATCAATGGCCGGCGAGCCTTCAGCTTTAAAGACATCAACGCTATGCCGCTGGGTGCGATCGAAAGTGTCGAGGTTCTGAAGGATGGCTCCTCCGCTATTTATGGCGCGGACGCTGTCGCCGGAGTGGTTAATTTTAAGATCAGGCACGCACTCAATGGCGGCGAAGTGGACCTGCTTTATGGCAATACCAATATGGGCTCCGCCAATGACGCGGGGGTGAAGACGGGATACGCGGTCGGAGGTCTCACTGGCAAGAGATATAACATTACGGCCGGCGCCAGCTACTACGAACGCGAAGCGATCTATGCGGCGGATACCTTTCTCTCGTCTTTGGCGGACCGTCGCCGGTTCGGTGGAACTAACAATCGGAGCGTGTTTTTTCCTGGCAGCATTGCGGCGAACCATTCCGTGCCCAGCGACGGCTCGATCCCAGGTGCTCCAGTTGGAACTTTCATGAGTGCCCTTAACACTTATGTGCTGACCGATCTCGCTACCACTCCGACCAGCTTCACTGACTATCGCCGGTCCGGTCCGAGCGACGGATTTAATTTTCGCGACCTAACCCCGTCGATTCCGGCCCAGGAACGTTATGGCTTCTTCCTCGACGGTGAATACCAAATCCTACCTAACAACTACCTGACGATATTCGCCACTGCCATTTACTCTCACACCAACCAGGATAACGGCCTCGCTCCTTCAACCTTCGTTATCCGCAATAGAGGTATTCTGGCGGCTAGTCCTTACAATCCCGTAGCAACTATCCCGGAGATAGACCCAGCCACGGGGATGCAGGCGATTGATCCACTTTCCGGACGGCCTGTCTTTCGCCAGCGTCTCTTCTCCGTTTTCTACCGCGCCAATGAGAACGGCGATCGCCGGCAGACTTTCAATAGTGACTTCTATCATTACATCGTCGGACTGAAGGGCGAGTTCGCGAAAAATTACTTCTGGGAAGTCGGCTACGTTTACGACGAGCACACTCAGACCGAGATCGATGCCGGCGATGACAGGTTCTCGATCATTGCCGATGCAATCGCGGACGGAAGGTTTAATCCGTTTGTTGGTTTGCGTGCACCGAGGCGAGGCACCTTGAATGGGTTTACTTACGACAATCCTGCCGTGCTCGAAGCTGCTAGTTATACCGCCACTAATAAGCTTGGAACTCGCGACCAATCATGGGACGGCAAGGTGGGAGGACGCGCCTTCACCGCGCTCCCACAGGGCGGGCTTAACTTCGTGGTCGGTTTTGATCTACGTCACGAAGAGCTACTACAGATTCCCGACCCCATTCTGGTAGCGGGCGATGTCCTCGGATTCCAGCCCTCGGTTCCTCTTGATACCGAGCAGGATGTCTCTGCGGCCTTTCTCGAACTAAACATTCCTATCGTCTCCTCGACCATGAAAGTCCCCGGCATCTATAACGCGGATTTCACCTTCGCGTGGCGCTACGAACATTTTGATATTACCGGGACGGATCCGCTCGATCTCACGCGGAGAGCGGAGCGAACATTTGCCACCGACGTGCCAAAGTTCGCGCTCCGCTACGCTCCGTATAAGGACCTGACTCTCCGCGCCTCTTATAGTCGATCATTCCGCGCCCCGGACGCGCGCTCCCTTTTCACCCCGGTGTTAACTCAGGTCGGACCTGTCGAGGATCCTTTCGCTCCGGGTGGACCCGCAACTGCTATTGTGGACGTAACCACGGGCGGCGCCGTCGCCCTCGGACCGGAGCGAACCGACAGTTATAGCGCGGGCTTTGTCTTTACTCCAGGGCAGGTTCCGAACCTCACGATCACGGCGGACTACTATCAGTTAAACTCGAAAGACATCCTTGTCAGCGGGACGTTGGATTTCGTTCTCTCTCAGAATGGCGCTAACGGTTCGTTCGCAGACCGCATTGTCCGCGACTCGGCCGGCAACCTATTATCCGTCGTAGACACTCCTTTCAATGCCGCCCGTAAATCCGCTGAAGGTATTGATCTAACTGCCGTCTATGAAATCCCGACAGAAAAATGGGGAAAGGTAACAATCTCTGCGGCCTACAATCACCTCTTCCGCTTCAACGCAGAAATTGTTAAAGGAGTGGGCTTCACTAACTTCCTCGGCCAATTTCAAAATGGAAGCGCCCTTGTCCCGGGCAGTCTCCCCCGCAACAAAGGTTACGTGCAGGCCGACTGGGCCTACAAAGGTTTTGATTTCATTAATACGCTTAACTACATCGGCGACTATCAGGATTTCGGCGGAGGCGTAAACCAAAGCGAACCCATCTTGAATGAGTTTCAACAGTCACCCGATCCGGCAAACCTGCGTTGGACGCGCAACCGCGACGTCAGGGAATATGTGACCTGGGACATGCAGCTCTCTTATACTTATCACGCTCCGAAAGCGCCGGCGGCCAGCGGTTCAGCAAAGGATAGCACTGTCAATACATCAATCAGCTACCAGCCCCATTGGTGGCAGCGGTGTGTGGATAACACGACGATCCGCGTAGGGATGAACAACATCTTCGATTCGCCGCCCCCATTTAACGCGGGCGCGTTCAACGATAACTACGACACTTCACTCTACTCTCTCCGCGGCCGCTACTACTACGTTGGGTTGAACAAGAAGTTCTAGATTCGGCTGGCGGTTTGCGCTCGACGTGTTGGTCACCAATTATTAATCGGTAGAACAAGCATGTCGTCCGAGCCGCAACCGGATGTGGGCCTTCAGATCGCCCACGTCTTGTTTATCGACGTGGTCGGCTACTCGAAGCTTCGCGTTAATCGCCAGAGCGATTTGTTGCAGCGGCTTAATCAGTTAGTTCGCGGCACTGAGCAATTCCGCCGCGCCGAGGCGGCCGGGAAGTTAGTGCGCCTTCCAACAGGTGATGGTATGGCGTTGGCGTTTTTTACCAGTCCGGATGCACCGGTGCGCTGCGCGCGTGAAATCAGCGCGGCCCTGCGCACGCAGCCGGACGTGCGCTTGCGCATGGGCATTCATAGTGGGCCGGTCGATGCCGTCTCGGACGTGAACGATCGCAGCAACGTTGCCGGCGCGGGTATCAATATGGCGCAGCGGGTGATGGATTGCGGCGACGCGGGCCATATCCTTTTATCGCAACGGGTGGCGGATGATCTAAGCCAATACGAAGAGTGGGAACCTTACCTGCATGATCTTGGCGAGTTTGAAGTCAAACATGGAGTAAGGATAGGTGTAGTTAATTTCAGCGGCGATGGTATCGGCAATCCAGTAGCACCCGAGAAGCTGCGACGCCTAACGAGTCTGCGCAAAGGTCGCCAACGGCGGCGCTTGATTGTCTGGATGCTGGTCGCGCTTCTAGTTATTGGCGGCCTGGGGTTGATAGTTTGGTTTCAGCGCGCTCGTATCGCTGGCGGTATTTCGTTAGCTACTAACCTATCCGAGAAAGGTATCGCGGTCCTGCCGCTGGAGAATCTCAGCGAAGACAAGGAGAACGCCTTCTTCGCCGATGGCATTCAGGACGACATCCTTACTGCCTTGGAGAAAATCGCGGACCTTAGAGTAATTAGTCGCAGCTCAGTGATGCAGTATCGCGGGGGGACGCGGAATTTTCGCGAAATCGCCCAAGCCCTGGGAGTAGCCCATCTTCTGGAAGGAAGCGTGCGGCGGGTAGCTAACCGGGTGTTAGTTAACGTGCAGCTGATCGATGCTAGGACTGATCGGCATATATGGGCCGAGCGTTATGATAAGACGCTGGCTGACTCGATCGCGCTACAAGGTGAGATAGCTACCGAGATTGCCGCCGCCCTTCGCGCCAAGCTAGCCCCGGCAGAGAAGGAACGGCTCTCAACTCAGCCTACAACTAACCCAAAGGCCTATGCTCTGTACCTCGAGGCACGCGAGAAAGAGCGCACCGGTGCTTCTAAGGAAGATGCCTTTGCTATCGATGAGTTATACGGCCAGGCCACTGCGCTCGATCCTAATTTCGCTTTGGCCCTGGCGCGTCAATCAATGTGGAACTGCATCATGTATCAGGTTGGCCGCCGAGCTGAAAACAAGATCAAGGCACGCGGCCTCGCGCTGGAAGCGTTGCGTCTTGCACCGGACTTGGGAGAAGCCCATCTGGCCCAGGGGATCTGGTTGTTGCGCGCAGAAAGCGATTATGATGCGGCCTTGAAGGAATTCGCCATCGCCTCGCAAACCTTGCCGAATAATCCGGAAATACTCGGACAGCTCGCGGTCATCTACCGACGACAAGGGCGGTGGCGTGAAGCGCTCGTAAAATTTCAACACATCGCTGAACTCGATCCGCGTAGCGCGGATGTCTTTTCGGATGTAGCTCTCGTTGACGCCGCTTTGCGCGATTGGGCTGGAGTAAAGGCTCAATACCAGCGCGCACTTGAGATCACACCAAATGATTTCCGCATGATGGCCCGATTTGCCTCGCTCGTGATGTTCGGAGAAGGCGACTTAGCTGCGGCCAGAGCGATCCTGCAAAAGGTCCCCGAGTTCATGCACGATGCCAGTGGCCGGCCAACCGATGAATTCACGGTCGTCCGCTGGGAGCTATGCATGCTGGAGCGGAATTTTGCGGCGGCGCAAAAACTGTTGGTCGAATTTCCCTCCGAAGAATTCAATGAGCCGGCCGTTGGGATGAAATCGTTCGCCCTGGGCTGCACCGCGTTCGCGCAAGGTGACCTCATCACCGCGCGGCCTTTGTTCGAGAAAGCGAGGTCGCATTATCAGAGTTATGCCGAAACACATCCCGATGATCCTGTCTATCTCGCGCCGCTCGGTTTGATGGATGCTTATCTAGGGAGGAAAGAAGACGCCTTGCGGGAGAGCCGGCGCGCGGTGGAGCTCCTTCCCGAAAGCAAAGATGCGGCCAACGGGCCTGGTTACTCCGCTAACCTGGCGTTAGTCTACGCGCTAACAGGCGAAACCGAGCAAGCGCTCACTCTCTTAGAGCGTCTCTTAACTACGCCCTCCGCGAATGTAACCCTGGCGGAGTTACGTCTCAGTTGGAAATGGGACAGCCTGCGCAAGGAGCTACGTTTCCAAAAGATCTTGGCCGCGCCCGAACCTAAGACCATCTACTAACATTACATTCGCTCGGGGACTTCGATGCCTAACAAGTCCAGCCCGCGTTGAAGGACGCGCGCCGTTAGTTTGCACAAGGCCAGCCGCGAGCCGCGTGTCGGCTCTTCTGACTTCAGCACGGGGCACGCTTCGTAAAATGAATGGAAGCTATTCGCTAACTCAAAAAGATAGTTGGCCAGAATGTTCGGCCGGAAGTCGTTTAAGACAGTCGGAACAACTTCCGCGAATTGGGCCAGACGTTTCGCCAGCGTCACTTCGGCCGGTTCGTTCAGGATAATTTCGGAGGCGACAGGAACATCGTTCGCTTTACGAAAGATCGATTGGATCCGCACGTAGGCATTTTGCAGATACGGCGCGGTGTTTCCTTGAAACGACAACATGCGGTCCCAGGAAAAAACGTAGTCGGTCATTCGGTACTGCGAGAGATCAGCATATTTGACCGCGCCGAGGCCGATGATGCGTGCGACTTCTTTTTTTTCTGCGGCGTCGAGGTCGGGATTTTTTTCTTCGACTATTTTTTGCGCGCGCGTGATCGCTTCATCGAGCACATCCTTGAGCGCGACATTTTCACCGGAGCGCGTTTTCATCAGCTTCCTGTCCTCGCCGAGAATGCTGCCGTTGGTGATGTGCCGGAAATCGACTTTGCGGCCTTCGCGCCGCGCGATCTCGAAGATTTGGCGGAAGTGTAATTGCTGCGGCGCGCCGGTTTCGATCCAGATGGTGTCGCGTTTCAAATCGTCAATGCGGTAATCGACCGTGGCGATGTCGGTCGTGGCGTAATTGTAGCCGCCATCGCTCTTGCGGATGATGCACGGTTTGTCGGCCAGCTCGGGGATGTCGCGGAAGAAAACGCAGACGGCGCCCTCGCTGATTTCGGCGAGACCGGATTTCAGGAGTCGATCGACCACGCCGGCGAGTCGATCGTTGTAAAAGCTTTCGCCGCGCTGGATATCGTAGCGAACGCCAAGCATTTTGTAGGCGCGCTCGAATTCGCCTAACGAGAGCTTGACGCATTCCTGCCAGATGGCGAAATTCTCCGGCTCGCCATTTTGCAGCCTAACGAGTTCTTCGCGGCAGGCGTCGCGCACCGCGGGATCGGCCGTGCCGCGTTCGTTGGTCTCTTTATAAATGCGGACGAGCTCAGCGATCGGATCACTCGTTAGGCGATTTTGGTCTAACAAGTTCTTCCAGCCCCAGATGACCATGCCGAACTGCGTTCCCCAGTCGCCGATGTGATTGTCGCGAATGACGTCGTGTCCGAGAAATTCCGCGATGCGGGCGAGCGAATCGCCAATGACGGTGCTGCGGATATGACCGATGTGCATCGGCTTGGCGACATTGGGCGAACCGAAATCAATCACGATGTGCTTCGGTGATGCCACGCGCGCCACGCCGAGGCGTTCGTCTCGCAAAAGTTGTTCGGTGTGACGAGCGACCGCTTCGCTTTTCAGCGCGAAGTTGATGAAGCCGGCGCCGGCAATGGTGGGTGCATGACAAATGTCCCATTGCGAATACGCATCCAAAATCTTCTGCGCGAGCGTGCGCGGATTTTCGCCGCGCTGTTTTGCGAGAACAAGCGCAGCGTTCGTCTGGTAATCACCGAAACGCGGATCAGTCGCGGGAGTGACTTCACCCGCTTCGGGCAGGCCCGCGGCGGCGAGAGCTTGCGAGAATTGTCGCGCAAGATGCGCCTGGAAAGTTTCCATGGCGCCCGCCTACTTCTGCGGGCGGTCGCGGAAGATGGCGAGAATTTCTTCGGCGGAACCGGCGCTGGCCAGGCTGTCGCGCGTGCCGCGGTCGTTTAAAAATTTCGCAATGGAAGCGAGCGTGCGCAGGTGCGTTTGGAATTGGTTTTTCGGCACGACGAAAAGCACGACAAATTTTACCGGCGCATTGTCGAGCGCATCGAATTCGATTCCCGCGGAGGAGCGGCCAAACGCAGCCACGACCTGTTCGATGCGATCAGAAGAACAATGCGGGATGGCGATTCCGAAACCGATCCCCGTGCTCATGGTTTCTTCGCGTTGCTTGAGCGAAGCGAGAATGCTCTCGCGATCTTCCGCGCCAATGCGTTTTTGCCTAACGAGTAGATCAATCAGTTCGACGATGGCATTCCAACGCTCGGTGGCCTGCATTTCGGGAATGATCTGCTCGGCAGATAATAGGCTGGCCAACGACATGCGATTCCGATTTGGGAGGGCAAGCTTACTGTGAGGCCTTTCGATGACAAGCGTGCATTTGTGACGCGACTAAAAGGTGAGTGGAATGTTAATTTCTGCCGCAAATTAGGCTGATTTGACGCCAATAATTGCGTAAATGTAATGTAAAAACTGGTAAGAATTATCTTGCACAGTAGAAGAACTTTGCGCATCCTCCGCGGGCCTCGGGAAGGAAAAACGAGATTTCCCACGGCAAAACAATAATAAGAGCCACAAGGTTCGCAAATAGGAGACAGGGATGACTCGATCGTACAAAGCACTATCACGCTTACTTTTGACCGGAATTTTAATGGGTGCGATTGGGGGGTCGGTCGAAGCCAGGCCCAGAAAGGCTGCGGCGAAAACGGCGACCAGCAGCGTTCCCGCGCCGGCCATCCAGACGGTAAAACCGGCTTATAAACCGGCTGCACCAAACGTTGGAAAACCATTCGTGGGTCACGCGGTCCTATTTGGCGAAACTCCGGCGGTAAGCTCCTTTACAGCTCAAGAAGGATGGAGCGTAGATGAGAGTCTCGTTCGCGAAATGCAGGAGATCAATGAACTGAACTCCATTAACCTTTTTACACCCAATCCAAACTCCAAGCCTCAAAGCGACGGCGCTTT
>JALZAX010000382.1 GCA_030948055.1 Verrucomicrobiota bacterium
GCTGCCGATAAATTTTGCGGGGGCGCTCAGATTTCGCGCCACACCGCCGACGAGATAATCCGGGCAGCGTGAATTGAATTGCAGAATCCAGGTGAGCATTGCCGTCGTCGTCGTTTTGCCGACACCGCCGGTAACGACAGCGTTGCGCGAACGCGCGAGAAATTCTTCCCGCAAGAACTGCGGAAAGGAACGATGCGGGAGCCCGCGCCGAACCGCTTCCAGAAGCTCGGGGTTATCGGCGTTGATGCGTTTTCCCACGATGACGAGATCGACCTCTTCCGGAATGTTGTTCACGCTAAAGGGTGTGCGGATGCGCAGTCCGCGCTCGGATAAATCCGAACGGATTGAGCCGTAACATTTTTCGTCGGAGCCGGTCACGCGCCAACCTTCTGCAAGCAAGGCCGCCGCGATTCCGCCCATGGCTTTGCCGCAAACGCCAATGAAATGTAAAGACCGTGGCGTTTTCATCAGGGAAGCGCCCTTAATAGCCGTTAGGCACAGAGTGTCGAGCGTTTCGCACGGCAAATTTCTCGGCAGGACTTACGCGGGCGGTGTAATTGACGGCTCTTCGCGCAGCCCATAACCTTCGCGCGTGCAGGCCGAACTTGAGCAGTTGTTGATTCTTCAGGATCGCGAACAAAAGATCCGCCATATTCGTGCCGAGGTGAAATCGCTGCCGTTGCAGCGTGCGCAATTGGAGAATCAAATCGCTGCCAGCGCGGCCGGGCTGGAAGCGTTGAAGCAAAAAACAATGCACACCGAAGTCGACCGAAAGAAGCTGGAGCTCGACGTTGGCACGCGCACCGAGAGCATCAACCGGCTCAAGACGCAGCAGTATGAAACGCGCAAGAATGATGAGTTTCGCGCCATCGGTAACGAGATCGAGCGTTACGAAAAAGAGATCCAGCAGATTGAGGATCAGGAATTGGAACTGATGGATCAGCTCGACAAGTTGAAGGCCGAAGTGGCGGCGGAGGAAAAAAAATCGGCCAGCGCGAATGAATCATTCGCGCGGCAAAAGGCTGATCTGGATACCAAAGACAAGGCGCTCGAAGTTCGTTTGCAGGAATTAACGAAAGAACGCGAAGAGATCGCCGGCAAGATCGACGAAGACCTACTAAGCCGCTTCGAGCGACTGATCGCCAGCAAAGGCGACGCCGCTATCGTTGCCCTGGAGCACGAAGTCTGCACCGGCTGTCACATGAAGATCACGGCACAAACGATACACCGCGTGAAGAGCGGAAAAGAGATCGTGAGCTGCGAGCAGTGCGGCCGGATTCTCTATAGCGCCGAGTAACGTCGCGGCTACTGCAGGATTTCTATCCGGTAAAAGCGCTTTCCGTTGCTTAAGCCGTTCACTTCTGTGACTTCGCGCGGACCGCTCGAGCCGAGGGCCGGCAGTATAGCGATCGTCGTTGGGAATTGATCCGCCACGTTGGTGCTCGCCTGCACACGGTAACGCTTGTTTGCGACGGAGGGGAAGCTGATCACAACGTCGTTGCCTTGCTTGCGAGTCTGCGTGACGCGAAACGCGCTTGCGCCGCTAGTCGGATCTGTCCCGGCGAGAAACTCCGCCACGTTACTCATCCCATCGCCGTCGCTGTCGGCGTTAGGATCGCCAGCCGTGGCGTTGCCAAAATATTGCTGCTCGAACGCGTCTGACATTCCATCGGAATCCGAGTCGGCGAGAATGGTGAGACTGGAGCTACTTGTCGCATTGCCGTGATTCGTAATGATGGTGACGGGTCCGCTCGTGGCATTGCTCGGGACATAGACCAGCGCCTCAGTTTCCGAAGTAGAGCTGGCGAAGGTGGAGAGGCCATTGACGTTCGCACCGGTTACGCCAAGTAATCCGACGCCGAGCACCGTGATGTAACGATTCGGCACCGTTTCGAAGGGGATGCTTGTGATGATCGGCAGCGGCGCGCCCTGAAATTGGCTCACAACCACGCTTGTCCCGGAATAGTCGACACGGAATGAGCCGGCGCCGTCCACCGTGTTCACGCGGGAGCCGCTTGCCACATTGGTGAAAGCGCCACTTAACGGCACGTCGGACGTGAGAATCGAGAACGAGTCCGAATTAGCGATACTGCTTTGGAATCCATTCACGATCGAGAGATCGAGGACGCCGTTAAGGGTGACACCTCCACTACCGGTGCTGTGCTGAATGACTTGATCATACTCGGTGCCAGGGGTGTGCCCGCCGATCTCGATTTTGAAATGCGTGGGGGTATCAAAGGCGAGACTTCCGTTCACGACCATCTGGCCGGGCGAATGTCCCGGCGAAAAGACGCTGCCCCCTTGAGTAAAAATGAGATCGGCAAAGATCGTCCCGGTGCCGGTCAGGAATGCGCCGCGGAATTCGATCCCATTTTTGATCTGCAGCTTGGTCGTGTAGAGCGTGTTGACGTTCGGCTGCCCGCCCATGTCCAATCCACTCTGGCGATCGACCAGCATTCCGCCGTTGCCATTCAGAGTGGCGTTTCCCTCGATCGTCAGGAAACCTGTGCTCTTCAGAGTTAAACTTCCTCCAACGGTAAGGCTCGCGGTTTCACCCGTGCCGGTGCGCTCTCGAATTAGAATGTAGCCGTAGTTCGTCAGATTCCCATTCACCGTGGCACTAGCAGGCGAGTCGAGGTACAGGCCAGAATCCGCGGTCGCGTTGGTGAAGTCACCTGCAACGGTGAAGGTGTTCGATCCACCGCTGCGATTTCCCATGTAGACCGCGCCTTGGAGATCGTTGGTGAAGTTGCCTGAGACATTCAATGAGCCGCCGTAGACGATATAGATGTCTCCCCGGTTGACCGCGAGATCCCGGAACGCGTCGAGTCCGGTATCCTGG
>JALZAX010000383.1 GCA_030948055.1 Verrucomicrobiota bacterium
GAACGGAGGCGAACAATCTCGCGGTGCTCGGCTTGGCGCGCGCGCGACGCGAACGCGGCCGCCATCTTATTTGCAGCAGCACGGAACATCACGCCGTTCTCAATGCCTTCGAACATTTGCAGAAGCGGGAAGGTTTCGAGGTCACGTTTCTAAATGTGGACTCGTTAGGCCAGATCGATCCGTACGATCTCGCTAACGCAATTCGCGACGACACGACTTTGGTTTCGATCATGTCGGCCAATAACGAAACCGGAGTGACGCAAGCGATGGATGAAATCTCGGCGATCTGTCGCGCGCGCGATGTCTTGCTGCACAGCGACATGGTGCAGTCGTTCGCCAAACAGCCGACCGATCTGTCCTTAGTCGACGCGGCCAGTTTTGCGGCGCATAAATTTTACGGACCGAAAGGCGCAGGCCTTCTGTTTCTGCGCGCCGGTTTGCCGATCGAGCCGATTCAATTCGGCGGCGCGCATGAAAATCAACGACGGCCCGGAACAGAAAACGTCGCGGCCATTGCGGGCATGGCGGCAGCCGCTGATTGGGCGCTGCACGATTTTGTGTCCGAACAAAAACGTGAGGCCGCTCTTCGCGACAAACTTTTCGAGATGATTCTTCGCGCTACAGAAAACGGCGGCACAAATCATCGACTAGCCAACACTCTGAACGTCAGCTTCCCGGGAATCAGCTCGGAAACGATGCTGATGGCGCTCGACCTGGAAGGCGTCTGCGCTTCAAGCGGCTCGGCCTGCATGGTTGGTTCGGTCGTGGCCTCGCATGTTCTGCTCGCGATGGGCGCGCCGCGCGAAATTGCGACCTCTGCCATTCGTTTCTCGTTAGGCAAACAAACCACCGATGCAGAAATCGAAACCGCCGGCGCCGCGATCGAGCGCGTGCTCTCTCGCCTAACGAGTGCTCGAACAAAACGCGAAACGTATGCTGTTGCTTGAGCAGCTCGATTTCGTTTTCAATTCTCCGCCACAAATCCTCGGTCGCGACGCGACTCTGGAAATGCAGGCGCGTCGTATCTTAGAAAACGTCGGCGCGAGCAAGCTTGCGCGACAGGTTTGCGTGAAATGGAATTCGCGACTGCGCAGTGCGGCCGGACGCGCGTGGTATCAGCGCGCGACAATTTCTTTGAATCCCAAACTGCGCGAGCACGGCAGAGAAGAAATCGACCGCACCTTGCGTCATGAGCTGGCGCATCTGGTTGCGCAATTGCGCGCGGGACGTCGTCGCATCGCGCCACACGGCGCGGAATGGCGCCGGGCGTGTCACGATCTCGGGATCGCGGATGAGCAACGTTGCCACACCTTGCCGTTTCCGATTTCAACGCGAGCGCGACGCTATCTTTATCGCTGTCGGCATTGCCAAAAAGATTTTTCGCGCGTCCGCCGCATTCGTCGTGTCGTTGCGTGTCTCGAATGTTGCCGCCGTTACAATCGCGGCGAATTCGATCGGCGTTTTCAGCTGGAACTAATTCGCGCGGTTCGGCCTAACTCCGAAAGATTTCGCGAGCGGGCGAGTAATTAATCGAGATCGGCCCCCTCGCCCTTCTTCGCTTTTTGTCCGCGAAGTTTGGCTTGGATGAACGGATCAATTTCACCATCCATGACCGCCTGCACGTTGCTCGTCTCTGCGCCCGTGCGGTGGTCTTTGATCATTTGGTATGGCTGAAAAACATACGAACGAATCTGACTGCCCCACGCCACATCGCCTTTCTCGCCGTACTGCCGATCAATCTCCGCGCGCTTTTTGTCCTGCTCGATTTCGTAGAGTTTCGCTTTCAACATTTTCATCGCGAGTTCGCGATTGCGTCCCTGGCTTCGCTCCGCCTGGCAGGCGACGACAATGCCACTCGGTTTGTGCACGATGCGCACGGCGGTCTCGACTTTGTTCACGTTCTGGCCACCTTTGCCGCCCGCCCGATAGGTGTCGACTTCGATATCGGCCGGATTGATTTCGATTGGAATTGAGTCAGCCATTTCCGGAACGACATCGACACTCGCAAACGAAGTGTGACGACGCTTGTTCGCATCAAAAGGTGAAATGCGCACGAGCCGATGCACACCGCGTTCCGTATTTAGATAGCCATACGCGTATTCGCCACTGACCAGAAACGTCGCCGATTTAATTCCAACTTCTTCGCCCGTCTGGATGTCAATCGTTTGCGATTTGAAACCGCTGCGCTCGATCCAGCGTTGATACATGCGTAAAAGCATATCCGCCCAATCGCAGGATTCCGTTCCGCCTGCGCCGGAGTGGATGGTAACGAAAGCGTTCGACCTGTCGTTAGGCCCGGAAAGAAATTGCCGCAGCTCGAATTCTTCCAGCTTGTGAATCAAACGCGCGTGCTCAGTCGCGATTTCCTTTTCCGCGTGAGTGCGCTGCGACGCGTCTGATTCTTCCGCGGCGAGTTGCTGTAACGCCTCAAAATCTTCCGTCTCACGTTCCAATTCCCGGAAGGGATTGATAAGCGATTTCAGCCGCGAGACTTCTTCGACATCGACCTGCGCACGTTCGCGATTATTCCAGAAATCGGGCGCGGACATGCGCTCTTCGAGCGCGCCTAACTGATCTTGCAGCTTGGCGACGTCAAAGAAACCTCCGCAGTTCGCGCACGCGCGACTTCAAATCTTCTGCGCTGATTTCCTGGACTTCCGTAGCCATGAACAAAAGATAACGATGCGCTGCCGACGCGCCAGTTCGTTCTCGCCTAACGACTACTTCCGCTTCGTTTGTTCGAAGCGAAAAACCGTTTCGCCTTCCTTCATCACATCAAGACGATCGCGCGCGATGGTCTCGAGATAGGTCGGATCAGTCGTCAATAAA
>JALZAX010000384.1 GCA_030948055.1 Verrucomicrobiota bacterium
GTCGCAATCGTTTCGGCATACTCGATGTGTTCCTGCGGATTAATCATGACGCTGCCGGGCGTGTCGGCGAAGGCATGATTCTCCGACCACGTCGTCAGGACTCCGCCGGCGGAAGTGCGCAGGCGAATCTCGAAACGTTGCGAGTCGGGAAACTCGAGGGGAACGGGACGGCGGCCTCGATTGGTTAGCGTCACGCGCACATCCATCTGTCGGACTTCGGAAAGTTTGACCGGCTGGGGCGAGACCTCCAGGGAAAGGACGAGCCCGTTCAGGTGGGCATCCTTGTATTCCTGCAACTGCTCGTTAGACCGAAACGGATGCAGGATGCGACTGAAAAAGCCGCGTTTTTCCGGGCGCGGCGAAGCCTGCTCGTCCTGAGCCAGCGCACTTATCTGCGCCGCCAGGACCAGCAGCAACACCGTAAGGGCGCGTTTCATGAGCGGGTATTCAGCTGCGGTTGCAAATCGTGTCAAACCCTTTATCAATCGCCCATGTCGAGGCATGCGACCTGCATTTTTTTCGTCGTCCTCCTCGCCACCCTTTCGCGAGCGCACGCGGGCAAGCCTCATTGCACGTTGCGTGTTCATGTGGAAGCGAACGCGAACGATAGCGAAGTTTTTGCCACGACCATGCGTTCGGCCGTTACCGGTAAGAAAATTGTCATGGAAAAAGTGCCACGCATTTCGGAGCAGGACGTCGCCGCATTCTATCCGTATCAGGGCGCGAACGGTAGCTATGGAGTCTTGCTTAGGCTGAACGACCATGGCCGGCTGGCGCTGGACACTCTGAGCGTCGAGCGGCGAGGCGCTTACGTTTACGTTTTCGTGAATAGGCGCCCGGTTTCCGAAATGCAGATCGATCGTCACATCACCGATGGTCAACTTTACCTGGCGTCTGGTCTCACCCAGAATGATCTCGCGCTGATGGGAAAAGATTGGCGCGTGATTGGAAGGAACAAAAGCTCCAAATCCCAAACCCCAAGCTCCAAAGAAATGCCAAATCTCAAGTTCCAATAAGGTGCGTCGTCTTTTGAAATTTGGAGCTTGGAGCTTCTTTGGGATTTGGAACTTGGGGCTTGGGATTTTCGCGTCGGCGCAATCTCTCGGTCTGGCGTTACCGACCGATAACGACGCCATCTTTCGCGGCGGCGGACCGGATTTCTATCAATACGTCACGCGCGACTTCAAAGGCGTGAAGTCCACTCCGTGGGAGGGTGGTCAATACGGATTTGTGCGAGACCCGGTCGAGACGTCGAACGGTCTGGTTTACACCCGCTTCCACGAAGGCATCGACATTCGCCCGATGCACCGTGACGCAAATGGCGAGCCGCTCGATGAAGTTCGCGCCGTGGCGGACGGGGAAGTTGTTTACGTCAATACCATCGCCGGTTATTCGAACTACGGACGCTACATCGTGGTCGAACATCGCTGGAACGGTTCGCCCTACTACAGCCTTTACGGCCATCTTAGTTCACCACTCGTTAGGCCGAGAGCTAAGGTGAATCGCGGCGATGTTCTCGGTGTGATGGGTTACACCGGCGAAGGCCTGGATAAGGAACGCGCCCATTTGCATCTCGAATTGAATCTGATGCTCAGCTCCCGCTTCGAATCGTGGTACGAATTCTTCGTCAAGAATGATCCGAATCATCACGGGATTTATAATGGGATCAATCTCTCAGGGCTCGACATCGCGCGGCTTTACCTCGCGCTGAAAGAGAATCCGTCGCTCACTATTCCGGAGTTTCTGGCGCGCGAAGAAGTCTTCTACAAAGTTACCCTGCCGAAGACGCACAACTTCGAACTGCTGCAGCGCTATCCGTGGTTGCTGCGCGGCGCCGACAAATCAGCGCCGTCGTGGGAAGTATCGTTTAATCGCGCCGGTGTTCCGCTGAAAGTCGAGCCCGCTTCGTTAGCCGCGTCGGCTCCGACTTTGTCCTACGTGAAAAAAGGAAGCGTCGGCTATTCCGGACTCACCCGCGGCATAATCAACGGCAGCGGGAGCAACGCACATTTCAGCGAGAACGGCGAACATCTGATGCGCCTGCTTAGTTGGTCAAACTAGCGCTTTTCCGAGAACGCATCGTGCTCTTCCTGGTCTAACAAAAGCAGGATGATGACTCGCAGGAAATTTCTAGGCCTCGGCATGCTCGCCCTCCCGGCGGCGCTTGGTGCTGAGGTCTGCCTCGAGCCGACTGATTTGCGCGTCCGGCATCTTCCTTTGAACCCAAACGGGAAGATCCGTTTCGTTCACTTCACCGATTTTCATTACAAAGGCAATGCGGCCTACGCGAGGCATCTCGTGCGCACGATCAACGATCTCGCGCCCGAGTTCGTTTGTTTTACGGGCGATCTGGTTGAGAACAAAAGCTTCGCGCCGGATGCGCTAGCATTCGTTAGGCAGATAAACGCGCCGGTTTACGGATCGCCGGGAAATCATGACTATTGGTGCGGAGCGAACTTTGCGAACTATCAGGAAGCATTCGCGGCTACCGGCGGCGAATGGCTGGTCGATCGCAGTGTCGTGATCGATAAGCACGATCTTGAGATTGTCGGCATGGCGATGATCGGCATTCATGCACTCAAAACGCCTCAAGCCTCGCGTCGTTTGCTGATGCTGCACTATCCAAAGATGGCCGACTCGTTAGGCGGACCGCGCTTCGATTTGATCATGTCGGGTCATTCGCATGGTGGACAGGTGCGCCTGCCATTTTACGGCCCGCTCGTCGTGCCGTGGGGCGTGGGACCTTATGATCTCGGTTACTACGAAACGAAAGGCGGTCCGCTCTACGTCAATCCCGGCATCGGCACCTACTATATTCC
>JALZAX010000062.1 GCA_030948055.1 Verrucomicrobiota bacterium
GAAAAAGATCTGCCGGTGCGCGCGGCCGGCTTGCGCGACTTATTGACCGAGCTGCAGGAGCGTGTGCCAGAGCCGGCGCAACTCCTGGTCTTAGTCGAAGCCACCGGAGTCCTGCATCTCAACTGGGCGGCCGCTCTGACCAAGGCTGGTTACGCGGTGGCGGTGATCAATCCTTTGATCGCGCGCCGCCTCTACCGGGTGGAGAATGCTCTGCGCGATAGTAAGACCGATCCCATCGATGCGCGCGGCCTCTGTACGATCGCGCGCGAGCAAGGCGCCGCGCTTCTGTCACTCTACCGCTTCACTCTCTGCCCGGCGCAGTTCGGCTTACAACGCTACTACACCGTGCGCCTGGCCTTGCGCCGCAGCCTGACTAACCTGAAGAAGACCTACCGCAGCCTCTTAGGTTTAAGCTTCCCCGAGCTGGAGAGCTTGCTCGAGATCGATGGGGTAGGTATCCGCCAGTTACTCCTGGAAGCGCCGACCCCGGCGGCCATCGCGCGCAAGCGACTGGCCAGCCTGCAAAAGGACTGGAAGCTCCGACCCAAAGCCAAAGAACTAAAACAGCTCGCCGCCACCTCCATGGCCGATCCCGACCTGGCCCAGGCCAACGCCCCCGCCTTAGTTGCTCTCCTGGCCGCTTTAAGTGAAAGCGAAGCGCGGCTGCGCGCACTCGATCGCCAGATCGCACAACTGAGTGCGCACAGCCTCGACCCAGAACAAGCGCAGCTCCTCCAAACCATCCCCGGCTTTGGTCCGCAACTGGCCACCTTAGTCTTAAGCTACCTGCCCGCCCACATCCTCGAACGCGGCCCTAACCGGCAAGCGGCCGCCCGCCTCCAGGCCTTCATGGGCAACGACCCACGGCGCAAAGAAAGCGGCCAATACCTCGGCCAGACCAAGATGAGTAAGCGCGGCGTGCGCAGCTTGCGCACGGCCTTCTACCAGGCCGCCTTCAGTGCCAGCCAAAGTGAGCCAGAGCTTAGAGCCTTCTACCTGCGCAAACGGGCCCAAGGTAAGTGTCATCAGGTCGCCCTCAGCCACCTCATGCGCATCCTCACCCGCCGAATGGTCGCGGTCCTCCGCACCCAACAACCTTACCACTCTAACTATCAACCCGAACTACAAAATGCCGCCTAGAACCTTGACAACCAGTCATAGCCTGTCTGCATCGCCTAGATGACATGAAGAGAGTTGCCGGGTGCGGGTGATTGAACCTACACCCGACAAGTATGAATAATTGTGTTACCACAAAGATGTCCTCACTCGAGGAAACCCGCGTCCAGTTTAGTGGGCGCACCGCGTCGATCAAGCTCGGAATCGATCTGCACCAGGAGTTTTTAAGTGTGGTCCTGCAAGTGGGCGGGACTAACCCCAAGCCGGCGCAGCGTTTTAGCCAAAGGAGCTTCCTCGCCTGGGCGGCCAAGTTAAAGGCGCAGCACCAGGAAGTCTATGCCGTCTATGAAGCGTGCGGCTTTGGGTTTGCTTTGCAGCGACAATTAACTGCGCTGGGCATCACCTGCTATGTGAGTTGTCCGCAAAAGCTGGATGAGCGGCGCGAGCGGGTCAAGACCGATGCGCGCGATGCCAAGGTCTTGTGCTTGAAGCTGAGCAGGTATGTGGAAGGTAATACGGCCGAGCTGGCCTTGGTGCGCATCCCGAGCGAAGCAGAAGAACGCTTGCGCGCCATTCACCGGCAGCGCGAGCAACTGGTGCGCACGCGCAAACAACTCGAAGCGCATGGGCGCAGTCTCTTAATCAACCATGGGATAAGTCCAGGTCGTGGCCGTTGGTGGAAGGGAACGTTAGGTAAGCTAGAGCTGCCAGCCTGGCTGGAAGAACGCCTTCGTTACCACCAGCCGGCCCTGCTCTTGTTAGAGAAGCAGATCCGCGCTTTAACTCTGAAGCTGGAACAAAGTGCCAAGGGAGAACCAGCCCGCGGCCTGGGTAAGTTAAGCAGTGTCGTGATCGATCGGGAGGTGTGCGACTGGCAGCGCTTTACCAACCGCCGACAAGTAGCCAGCTACACCGGCCTCTGTCCGGGTGAATACAGTAGCGGCAAGACACGTTTACAAAGTTGCATTACCAAACATGGCAACCCACGCTTACGCGCGACCCTGGTCGAAGCCGCCTGGAGACTGGTGCGCTTCCAGCCTAACTACGGCGCGGTGGTGAAGTGGCGCCACCTCTTAGGCAAAGGGGCGCTCGCGACTGGGCCCGCGCGCAAAAAAGCCATCGTGGCGGTGGCGCGGCAGTTAGCCATCGACCTGTGGCGCATCAGAACCGGCCGGATCAGCCCCGAGCAGCTCGGACTTATTGAAAAGATGAAAGAGATTAGTTCGAGGGAACAGAAAGAAGACCTAGCCTAACGAGAGCTTAAAACTAAACCAATTTAACCTTTGGGACGTGGGCGCGGCCCGGCATCTAACCTGAGCTAAGGCTGTCCTTGTTCGACGCCCTAGATTGGGCCGCCGCCCCATGTTCCTCTTCCACCGATCGCATAGATCAAATGGTGCTGAGACAATAGAGCTCACGCACGGATAGGAGTAAGAGCCGTGGAAACACCAACTACGAGCTAAAAAGGAAGAGGAGGCGTTCGCAAAGACAAGCAACCTTCAAACCCAAGCTACAATCATGACCTAAAAAAATATCTTATATCCGCACTTCCAGCTTGACCCTCTTCATAGGGGTTAGATGGTTGCTCAAATGTCGCTCGCTATCAGAAAAGAATCCGGAGAACACCTGAAACGAACATAAGCGGGGCCACGATCTTCCGCCAATTCCGGCGCTGCGGATCCACTGACTGATCCTCCGTCGAAGGCAGCCAGTCATACGCGACGGCTGTCAAATATAGACCTAGGATCGCAATCACCAATCCTACCATCTGGCGTGTTATCATATGGCTTTTGCTTCAAGGCTCCGACTTACCATCTAACGAGACTCAAGATCAGCGACCGCGCGAGTTACGAGTGACTTTCGCATAACAGAGTTAGCTAAACATAAGGATAGGCCGCGGTTCGCTGCATCGCATGGTTAGATGCTTGTGCTCGATCGCAAGTCGCTTATCGCCTGGGCAGTGTCACATCATCTGATAATCCATTTCTCCGGCCAAAGCTGTCAACCACATGAAATAATTTATGATCAGCACGAATGCGAGTATGAGGACAGCCACGCCAGCGACGACACCCATGACGCGGCCAGCTTTCCGCCCCACCTGCCGTCCCCAGACTGCTGCCAACGCACAAGCCGCCACCACTGAATAAAGTGGCACAACCGGTCCGATTGATGTCTCGATCAGCTTCCAAACAAGAGTGATCAGAATAGGGCCGGCAAAAGCGGAAAGCGTCCATATCAATGCCCGCGTCATTGCATCTAACGAGACTCAAGATCAGCCACGACTCTGGGAGGCGCACATGGTTTTCATCCCGAGCATACTAGCTAAGGTTAACATTGGAACGCAACGCCATAGAGTCGTTGGCTGCATCGCCTTGGTTAGATGCGTTCGCGCTATTTTACTCAGCCCATAGGCATGCCAACAAAGAGGATGGATAGGACTAACAGGATCGCGCAAACGAGGGTATACCCGAGAGCCGCTGCTAGCAAAAGGCGGAAGCGCCGGGGCCATGTACCTGACGACCACAGCGGCGCGAGGGCACAAAAGACCAAGCTCAGGACGAACAACGGAACTTCAAAGGCGTCCACAAAACGCGATACGCCCCTTTTTCCTCCCGGGTTCAAGATGTCGCCACTCACAAAAGTGGCGACAAGCACAATGAGCCCGGCGATGTAAAGTGGCCATCTGAACCCCGCACCTCTTCCTGGCGGCGCGGATGCTTTATTGGCGTAGCTCAGCATCTAACGAGATGTATACGGCAAAGTGTAATCTATTTCGGCTCGCATCTTGGAAAACCGAGAGAAAAGGCTGCAACTCAGAGAATCCGCAGACATAGAAATCTAAACGCGATGATATCATAAAAACAGGAGCGAGCGAACTCGCTAGATGAAAACTGTTCCCCCTAGCCCCGCGGCAATGAGCGGTCGCGAAAGCGATTCGAATACCTCGCTAACGAAAATGAGTTGACACTGTGCAAACCGTTTGGGAGTTTGCATCGTGCAAACCGATTTCCCCTTCGTTGCGATACCTGAAGGACTGTATCCGATCGTTGGCGCGCCCGAACCTGGAACCCATATTTATCGGCGTGACGGTTCGCAGGAAGAAAGTGCCGTTTGGTTCGACCTAGTGACTGAACTAATCGGACCGTCCGTCTCGCCGGGCGGTGTCGGTATGTATTGCCCTGTCTCTAGAGCGGCGGTGTATAAGCGTATCCAAGAAGGGAAACTCTCGATTTTCCTGTTTCACGTAACGCACCGCAAGACGACCCTGTTCGGTAAGAACAAAATCCTTCGCGATAACCCTTACGGTTATATTCCAGTCAGCGAAGCCCGGGCGTGGCGCCGCGAATTAGAAGCGCGAGCCGTCCGGCAAGGATTCATCACGGAGGAAGAGTTGGAAGGAACTAAACCGGACTGGCACGGAAAGTTCCTCGATTGGAAGAACAACAGCGAACGGCTGGGCGTTTTTGATGTGCTCTCGCCATTAGAACTCGTTAGGGGGCTAGCTAGCGCGCCTTTTGATGAACGGAGGCGGAAAGCTGAGCTGAAAAAAGCTATCCGACGGCGGAAATGAAACGCGCGGGACTCCTAAAAAACATGACGGAACTGGCGGCGGCTCTAGGCATCACCACCACTTTCATCAAGCGGATGAAGTACGCAGGATTCGAAATGCCTGGCGGAGTTTCAACGGAAGCGTGGGCGCTAAGATGGCTCAAGGATCATCCGGGCTTCCGGCAAAAAGATTTCCTGCGGCCTCCTAAGCGCTAAGCGCCGCACCTAGATGCCGAACATCCGGCGGAGAAAGACGGAGATAAATTGCGTGAACAGTATCGCTAGCATGCCCGACGTAAGCTTTCGTCTCGTACATCGGGTGATGCGCCCGGGCGAGTCGCGTCACCACTGTTACGCGAGTGCTGTGGAAGCAGAGATGGCGAAGTCCAATCTGTCGGAAAAAACGAAACCAAGCCTTGGCCGCGTACTTAGGCAGTAAGACAAGCGTGGCGCGTTTCTGCTTTATGGCTCGGTTAACTAAAGCGCGAAGATCCTGATGAAGAGGCGCGCAGTGAACACGGTTCCCTTTTCCTCGGAACGTGATCGTACCGGCTTTCACATCAATTTCGCGCAAGGGAACGGCGGTCTCGGACAATCGGCAACCTTGTCGCATCGCTACGAGCCAGCAGTCACGCATCCATTCATCGCGAGACTTGAGCGCAGTTTCTATCAGCGCTTGTTCATCCGCAGAGACCTCCGGTTTTTGCTTGGCCGGATTGCGTTTCAATCCAAGGCGAAGCGCAGGATTGGCCGTAATGTAACCCCGGCGAACGGCTTCCTGCATGATTGCGGAGAAAACTTTCAATTCCGTGAGCGCCGTGTTGTGCGAGCGCGCTTTCATCAGCTCTTTTGGAGGTTCGGTCCGAAAGGCCGGATAATCAATGCAGAGCTGATACGTGACTTGGGCGGGGGCGCTCACATCTCTATGAGCGAGATAGGTGCTGATGGCAGACCAAGCAGCCTGATAACGAATCAGCGTCTTTTCGTTGGAATATTTGCGAGCAAGAAATCCCGGCACCCATGCGTCAAAGCGGTTGCCTTGCGTCTGCTCCGAAAAGGTGTGCTCGCGCATCGTTTCCTGGGCGACCGCTTGTTTGATCTTGCGGCGAGCGCCATCAGCCGCCTTGCGGATACCCGACGACTTCCCGCCCCAGCTGCCGTCGCATTTCTGAAATCGAATCCAGTAGTAAGGACTTCCTTTGCGTTCATAAAACGAGGCCATGAATGTAGCATGGTGTAGCAAAGTCGATTTCGTCAATGATCGACTCACGAGGGAACTGACCAATTATGACCAACGAAAACACGCCTGAATCGGCTCGGGGGTTCAATTCCCTCTCCAGCCACCACCGCAAACCTCTAGCGGCGGCACGTTTCATGCACCTAAGGGAGCTGCTTCTCCTTTCAGCTCATGAATGTACTTGTTGTCAGCGAGGACGGCCGACGGCTGTCTTGTCCCGCATCGCCAGAGATTTAGCGCGATGGAAAAACGAATTCCGTCTCTGGTCTCGCTCGGTTTCGGTGTGCTGATTGCGCTTGGTCTTTGCACCAGTTTCTATCTCCATTTCACGCTGCAACGTCGGATCGAAAATTATAAAGCCGTTGAACATCTCATCGCGGCGGTGCGCGCAAACTTGCGCGATCTGCGTTCGGATTATCTGCAGACGCGCGAGGAAGTCGCTGGTCTGCTTATCGATCCGAGAGCAGGTGCGAACTCGGACGAGCACCTCCGCCGCCGCGAAGCATCAGAGGCCAAGGCAGATGAGCACATCTCCGCGGCTTTGGCCGCGACCGGCAGCGAGGAATTGAAAAAAATTCTGCGCCAGCTGATGAGGCGCGATCGCCAGGTGGCCGCCGTTTTGGAAGAAGAAGTTCTTAACTTGGCTGGGACTGACGAAGAGCAGGCGCGAGAGCTTTACAGCGAAAAATATCTTCCGGCTGAGCGCGCGAATATGGCGATGGTCGATGAAGCTCTGCGTTTGGCCGTCGAGGAAGTCAATGCGCTCGACGCCAAAGCGGATGTCGATTCGCATCAAGCGGAGGATTATTCGCGTATTGCCATCGCTCTATTTTTCGGCGCGGGCGTTTTGGGCGCGTTTTATTTTCATCGCGCGGTCGCGCGTGTAGTCCGTCGGTCCGAGATCGCCGCGAAAGAAAATCGAGAAGTCGTCGATCATTCCTCGGATCTCATCTGCTCTTTCGACGCCGCGGGAAAGTTCTTGCGCACGAACAAAGCGGGCGAACGCGTCCTCGGTTATTCGGCGGAAGAACTGAAGGGGCGTTGTTATACCGAATTCCTTCATCCCGACGATCTTCATCGGAGCGAGGCGGCGGCGAGCGATATTGTCGCTGGTCACGCCGTGATGGAATTCGAGAATCGCTACTTCCGAAAAACCGGCGAGGTCGTCGATTTGGTCTGGTCGGCGCGCTGGTCGGATGAACAGCAACAGATGTTCTGTCTCGCACACGACATGACTGAGCGGAAGCGCGCGGAAACGGAACGGCAGATCATCTCCGACATCGTCCAAGGCGTCATTACGACGACTAACCTGGAAGAGTTGCTAGAGCTGGCCTGGCGTTCAATCGGCAAACTTCTCTACGCGGAAAATTGCTTCGTCGCGTTTTACGATCGGCGGACCGATCTCCTTCACTTTGAATTTTGGATGGATAAATTCGATCCGCTGCCCGCGCCTCAGCACGTCGGGACGGTTTAAGTCGAAGCATCTACGTTCTGCGCACCGGACAACCGCTTCTTCTCACCGAAGAATTGAAGAAGCGGATGCACGAAAGTGGCGAACTCCAGCTGGTCGGTTCCGATTCGCCGTCATGGTTAGGTGTGCCGTTGCGCACGCCCACGCGCACCATCGGCGTGCTGGCGGTGCAGCACTACGAGAAAGCGGGCGCTTACAGCCAGCGCGACCTAGAATTTCTTTCCGCGGTCGGAAATCAAATCGCACTCGCCATCGAACGAAAGCGCGCCGATGCGAAACTCAAGCAAAGCCAGGCGCGTTTGGCCGAGGCCCAGGAAGTTGCGCGTGTCGGCAGCTGGGAATGGGATGTGGCGACGCGAAAACTCAGTTGGTCGGACGAAGAGTTTCGTCTTTTCGGGTATGCCCCGGGCGCCTTCGAACCCTCCTACGATCAGTATTTACTCTGTGTTCATCCCGATCGCCATCAAGCGGTCGAAGGTACCGACGTCGGCAAGCAAGGGGAAGGAGCGCGCGGGTACGATGTCCGCATCGTTTGGCCGGACGGGCAGGTGCGCATTTTGCACAATCGCGAAAACACCCTCGCGGATGAGAGTGGCAAAATAATTCGCCTCTTCGGGACGTCGCAGGATGTGAGTGAGTTGCGCGAAAAAGAAGGTGAATTGGTTCTGGCGAAATCGGTCGCCGAAGAAGCCACCCGCACGAAGAGCGAATTCCTCGCGAACATGAGCCACGAAATTCGCACGCCGATGAACGGTGTGATCGGCATGACCGGTCTTTTGCTCGACACCGATCTCAATACCGAGCAGCGCGGATTCGCGGAGACAATTCAGAACAGCGCCGAATCATTGCTGACCGTGATCAACGACATTCTCGATTTCTCGAAAATAGAAGCGGGCAAGCTTGCCTTCGAAGAACTCGATTTCGATTTGCAGGAAGCGGTGCACGGAAGTTTGGAAATGCTTGCGCAGCGAGCGGAGAGCAAAGGTCTGGAGCTGGCTTGTCTCCTCGAAGTCAACGTGCCGGTGCATTTGCGCGGCGACCCTGGCCGCTTGCGTCAGGTGCTGATTAATTTTGTCGGCAACGCCATCAAATTTACCGAGCGCGGCGAAGTGGTGGTGACAGTTTCGCTCGAAAAAGAAACCGAGACGGATGCATTCCTGCGCTTCGAAGTGAAAGACACCGGCATCGGGATTTCGCCTGAAGCGCAGGCGCGTTTGTTCCAGGCTTTCAGCCAGGCGGATGGTTCGACGACACGAAAGTATGGCGGCACCGGCTTGGGTCTGGCGATTTCCAAACAGCTAATCGAGCGCATGCAGGGTACGCCCGGAGTGGAAAGTGTCCCCGGCAAAGGATCCGTTTTCTGGTTTACCGCGCGCCTAACGAAACAGGCGAAGAGTGCGCATCCTCCTGTCGAATCCGAAAATGAATTGGTGAACTTGCGCGTCCTGATTGTGGACGACAATCAGACCAATCGGCAGATTCTTTCCCATCAAACGCGCGCCTGGAAAATGCGCGGCACCACGACGGCGAATGCCGATGAAGCGCTGGCGGCATTGCGCGCCGCGCTGGCCGAAGGCGATCCCTACCGCGTCGTCCTGCTCGACATGCACATGCCGGGCACGAATGGATTGACACTGGCGCGCACGATTAAAGCCGATGAAACGCTCGCGAGCGTGCGCCTTCTCTTGCTCTCTTCCCTGGCCGGTCGTCTTGCGCCCGAACAATTGAAAGCCGCGGGGATCGACGCCTGTCTGCTCAAACCTATTAAACAATCACTACTTTTCGATTCGCTCGCGAACGTCATGAGCAGCGTCGCTAGTTCCAATAACAAAGCGAAAAAGATTTCACGGCCGACGAATCTAACGCAGCCGGGGAGGCAAAAATTGCGAATTCTTCTGGCCGAAGACAACGCGGTCAATCAACAAGTCGCCATCGGACTTCTGCAAAAGCTGGGCTATCGCGCGGAAGGCTGTGGCCGATGGCACGGAGGTTTTGGAAGCGCTGAAGGGAATCCGCTACGACATCATTTTGATGGATTGCCAGATGCCGCAACTCGACGGCTACGAAACGACGCGCCGCATTCGCCAACTTGAACAGGAGCGGAGCGCGCCCTTCGATTGGAAATTACCCATTCACGTCATCGCCATGACCGCGAACGCGATGGCAGGCGATCGCGAAAAATGTCTGACCTCGGGGATGAATGATTACCTGAGCAAACCGGTGCGCCGGGTCGATCTGAAAGCAGCCCTCGATCGCTCCGCGGAGGTTCCGCTCGCTGTGGCCGGGCCGGAAACCAAAGCCGTTGCGTCCAACGAAATGCTGGTGGATTTCGAGCAGTTGCGTGACATCAGCGACGACGAGCCCGATCGAATGAAGCGTTTCATCGATCTCTTTGTGACCGAAGCGGGCCTGATGCTCGACGGGCTGCAGGTCGCGATCCAAACCAACGCCAGCGGAGAGGTTGCACGCATCGCGCACAAATTAGTCGGCTCCAGTATGACCTGCGGGGTGGAAGCGTTAACGAAGCCATTACGCGAGTTGGAACAGCTCGGCAAAGCCGGTGATCTCTCCGGTGCCTCCGCCGTATTCGACAGCGTCCGTGACAAATTTCCTCGAGTGCAAAATGTCTTCACGCAATTCCTGGAAACCCTCAAGCAATGAAAAGAGTGTTCACCCCGGTAAAAAAGAAAACGATCCTCGTTATCGACGACGATCAACTCATCATTCAAGCGCACCGCGAAAAACTGCAGCGCCACGGATTCAAAGTGGAAGTCGCGAGCAACCATGCGAGCGCGCTGCAAAAAGTCGCCGAAGATGGAGTTGTCCTGATCTTACTCGATCTCTGTCTTCCCGAAATGAGCGGCGTAGAAATTCTCAAAGAAATCCGCGCCAAATTCGAAGCGACCGCGTTACCCATCATCGCCTTCGTCAATCCATATCTGAGCAATCTGACGC
>JALZAX010000063.1 GCA_030948055.1 Verrucomicrobiota bacterium
GCCCAGTTAGGTACTTCGAAAAAAGGGAATACCTGCGTGGCGATTTGAATGATCAGCCATGAGACAACCGCATAAGCTACCGCGACCTTGTAGACATTGCGCCGCTTGAGCTCGGCGAAGAAGTTGTGCGGATCCATCTACTTGGCGCCAGATTCACAGAAAGCCGCTTTTCCGTCAATGCGGCCGGAGGCACACCCAATGTGATGCAGGATTTCCTCATTTTTTTTCGAAGACAACAACAAGTTAATTCGAACTAGTCGTAGGCGCCGGCGCTTCCGAAACGGGCGCGGTTTCAAGTCCACGGCGTTTCAAAAGTGGCTCAATGTAAGGATCGCGCCCGACCATGTTACGAAACAGATTTAAAGCCTCATCCGTGCCGCCGCGAGAAAGTAGCGTCGTACGAAAGCGATCGCCGTTTGCTCTTGTTAGGCCGCCGTGAGCCTTGAACCATTCCACTGTATCGGCGTCGAGCACTTCGCTCCAGATGTAGGAGTAGTAGCCCGCCGAATAACCTCCGGAAAAGGTGTGGGAGAAATAGCAGCTGCGATAACGGGGCGGCACATCTGCCAGATCGACGCCCGCCTTCTTCAAGGCTTCAGCTTCGAAGCCCAACGTGTCGTTAGGTACTTCTTCCGGCTTCAATTGATGCCAGGCCTGATCCAGTAATGTCGCTGAGAGGTATTCGGTTGTTCGGAAGCCTTGGTTAAAGTTTTCCGCCGCGGCTACTTTATCGAGTAGCTCTTTCGGCATGGGCTCGCCGGTCTTATAATGCTTGGCGTAGTTCTTCAAAATATCCGGCCAGTCCCGCCACATCTCGTTTACCTGCGAGGGATATTCGACGACGTCGCGTGGCACACTCGCGCCGCTGAAGCGTGGGTAGTTCACGTTCGAGAACATACCATGCAAGGCATGACCGAACTCATGGAAAGCAGTGCGCACTTCATCCCAGGTCAACAAGGTAGGTTCGCCTTCCGGCGGCTTGGGAATGTTCAGGTGGTTAGCTACCACCGTCTTCGTTCCGAATAGCTTGTTTTGTCCGACATAGGCGCTGGCCCAGGCACCACCACGCTTGGAAGGCCGCGCGTAATAGTCGGCCATAAAAATCGCCAGCGGTGATCCATCGGCGTTAAAAACTTCAAAGACGCGCACGTCTGGCAGATAGGTCGGCAGGTCTTTGCGTTCCTTGAAGGTAATGCCGTATTCCTTGGTCGCGGCATAAAAGACGCCATCGACTAAAACGTGGTTTAACTCGAAATAAGGACGGAGCTGTGATTCATCGAAATCGTATTTCGCCTTGCGCACTTGCTCGGAATAAAAATCCCAATCCCATGGCGCGAGTTGGAAACCACCTCCTTGTTGGTCGATCACTTCCTGCATGGCCGCGATTTCTTTTTTCGCGTTCGCTACCGCTGGCGGCGTGATGTCGGCCAACATCTTGTTCACGGTCCCGACGTTGCCGGCAGTTTGATCTTCCAGCTGGTAAGCGGCGTGATTCGCGTAGCCGAGAAGCGTGGCGCGTTCTGCGCGCAGCTTCGCGATTTTGGAGACAACCGCGGTGTTATCGAATTCGCCGCCGTGGCTGTTTCGGGCCAGCGACGTTTCCATGATTCGCTGGCGGAGGGCGCGATTCCTGAGCGACTTCAATGGCGCCTGGTTGGTCGTGTTTTGCAGACGAATTGCAAACTTCCCGTCCTTCCCTTCCTCTTTCGCGGCTTTGGTCGCAGCCTCGATTTCCGCCTTTGACAAACCATCCAATTCTTCGGGCGTATCGACGATCACTGAATCGGCGTTCTTTTCCTTCAAGACATTTTGCTCAAAGATCGTCTGCAGCGTGGCGATCTCCGTGTTCATCGCTTTTAGTTTCTCTTTGTCAGAATCGGCCAGCTTCGCCCCTGCGCGCACGAAATCTTTGTAGTAACGCTCGAGCAGAAACTTCGATTCAGTATCCAGCCCCACTTTCTCGCGCTGATCGTAAAGACTTTGTATGCGCGCGAAGAGCGGCCCATTCAACCGAATCGCGTCCTGATGGGCCGACAATTTGGGAGACAAATCCTTGTCGATCTTTTGCATCTCCGGATTGGTGTTACAGGCGTTGAGATTCGAAAAAGTGCGATTGGCCCGCTGGAGCAACCGCCCACTCTTTTCCATCGCGACGATCGTGTTCTCGAAGGTCGGCTGCTCTTTCTGGCTGGCGATCTTCTCGATCTCCTGCAACTGCTCGACCATCCCCTGCTCGATCGCCGGCTGGAAATCCTCGTTCTTGATCCTGTCGAACGGCGGGAACTGATATGGCAGCGAGCTTTGCTTGAGCAAGGGATTCACCGCCGGGGCGGAGGTCGAAACGGGCGATGGTTTCGGTGCGCCATTACTCGTTAGGCAAACTGATATCGTCATGAGACAAGAGAAAATCGCGGCCGGGTTTTTCATAGCGTTATTGAGGGTTCGCCGCTGCCAAGACACAGCGGAAACCATAGATGACATCGCGTTCGTTGCGATCAACCACATTTCGATATGAAGTCAGCAGCTCCGCGCGATTGCTGTTCGCCCAGGAACCGCCGCGCAAAACTCCCCAGCGGCTCCCCGGTTTGTAGAGATCGAAACACCATTCCCAAACGTTACCGGCCATGTCGTAAAGACCGGCCGCATTTGGTTTGAAACTTCCAGCTGGTGAAGTAGTGGCGAAGCCGTCGCTGTAACCGTCGATGATCGCGCCGCGCAAACGCGCCGCGGTTTGGTCGGCAAAATTCCCCGCGCCCGAAGGTGGCGGCCACTGTTTTCCCCACGAATAAACGCCTCTTAATTTCCCGTCGCGCTCTTCCGGCGTCGCGCCGCTCTCATCGGAAAGGCCGGCGGCCAAACTCCATTCCTGATCGGTCGGCAAACGATAAGCCTGCGTATCTTCGATTATATTTTGGCGGCGCTCTTCCTGCGTCAACCATTCGCAAAAGTCAGAAGCGTCGCGCCAGTTTACTTTCACCACCGGGTCAGTTTCTGTCTGTTTGAAGTCCGGCCGATCGAAGGCGTGACCAGTCGCCCGACAAAACGCGGCCCAATCTTTTACGCGCGTTTCCCAAACGCAGAAACGGACATTACCCACCGGCACGAAACGCATGCCTAACGAGTTCTCGAACGGCTGCGCCGGATCGACCACGACGATGCGTTCGAGCCGCGCGTCCAAAAATGTTTGTCGCCGGGCTTCGACCATCCCGCTGAGGCTCGACGGCTTAAACCCGTCGAGTTTCAAATCGTAAGCAACGGGTCCCGGCGAGACCTCTTCCAGCAGCAAGGGCGTTCGTCCGAGTTCGCGATCGCCCTGCGCCACGATCGCGCCCGCCGGCGCACTGATAATTTTCACGCTGCCATTGGCGAATTCGAAAATCTTCGTCGTCATTTCGCCGCGCTTGATCTCCACTTTCTCGTGCAGCTCCGAGCCGCCACGTTTTGCCGCCACGTCGTAAGTTCCCGAAGGCAAATCATGCAGAATCGCAGGTGTCGTTCCGCGCTCGATGGCTTCGCCGTTGCGTTTCAGCTCGAAGTCGACGCCGTCTGGCTGCGACGCGAAATGCACCGAACCTTTGCTGTGCTGCAGTTTGAAAACCGGCGGCGCAAACGTTTCGCCCGAGTTCAGGTCGATCCGCGTCTCGACCGGGTCGAAATCCTGCAACATGACGCGTAGTGGATACTTTCCTGGCTCGAGATTTTCGAAACGCGCCGGGCTACGCTTCATGCGATCGCCTAGCAAGACCATCGCATTCGATGGATCGGTTTCGACTGAAACTGTCGCGGGGATAAGCGGCGAAGGCTCTTTCGCGTGATTCGTTAGGCGCGATTTCCCAACGAAAATGCCTAACGAGAGCAAGATGAGAATAGCCAACAAGAACCAGGGCCAGCGTTTTCGCCGCATCGGTTCGCCATCGGCCAGCGACTCCAAATCGCGTCGCATTTCCTCCGCTTCGCGATAACGCCTGGCAGGCGTCCCCGCGCAGGCCTTGAGCAAAATCGAGTTTAGTCCCAGCAGCTGCGGCTTGTCGGCACGCTCTTCCAGATCGGAACCAACCTCGGGAAAATCCAGCCGGTCTTTTCCCATGCTGATTTCGTAGAGAACTTTTCCGAGACTGTAGAGATCAGCCTGCGGCGTGCCCGGGCCTTCCGGCGGCACATAGCCTTCGGTGCCGACGAAGGATTGTTGACCATGCGAAGCGACCAAACCGATGTCCGCAAGCTTCGGCGCACCCTTCACAACGATAATGTTTGAGGGTTTGATGTCGCGATGCGTCAGACCGTGCTCGTGCAAAGCGCCCAGTGCTTCCGTCAGTAACAAGCCCAATCGAATGCACTCGTTAGCCGGCAAAGCGCCGGTATTCGACCTCAGGGTGCGCGGCGAGTAATCAGCCACGTCGATTTGCACGCCGGACGTTTCGTCATCGGCCAGCTCCATGACATAATAGAAGAAGCCTAACGAGTCGTTGCGCCCCACGTGCAGGATGTTGACGAAACCGGCGTGCGCGCGCGAGATCGGCTCGAATGCCGACATGCCGGAGAATTCGCGATTGAAGGCGCGCTCGCTTTCAAATGTTTTGCGGTAGACAATCTTCACGGCGCGCAACGCGCCGGTCAGCCCGCGCGCCAGCCAAATTTCGCCGTAAGCGCCGCGCCCGATAACGCACAGCAACTCGTAATCGGGAATAACCGGAATGCCCTCAACCATTCGTTAGGCCGGGACGCGTTCCGCCGCGCGTAATTCTTTTTTCAACAAAGCCGAGAGCCGATGTTTCGCCAGATAAACTTGCGCGACACTCACCCGCAATTCCGACGCGACTTTCTGCGCAGGCCATTCCTTGAAAACGTAGCAATCGAAAATCTGGTACTGCTTCGGATCGACCTGCCGTTTCACCCGCGCGACCGCTGCGTGCAATCGACTTTTGCGCCATTCTTCATCCCAAATTTCATCGAGCTCCAGCCCGGCGGGATCTTCGATGCGCTCAATTGTCGCGGTACGCGCTTCTTTGTCGTCGCGCGAAAATTTCCGCGCCTGATCCGGTTTGCGTTTGCGGAATTGATCCGCAATTCGCCAGCGGGTGATGTTGAGCAACCAGCCTTTGAACGAACCAATCGCCGGATCGTATTTGAGTTGGTCGATCTTCTTCGCCACCGTGATCAAAGTCTCCTGCACTACTTCCTGCGCCTCCGCTTCGGTCAGTCCGGCTTTGCGCGCGGCGTTGTGAATCAGCCGCCAATAGCTGTCGAAAAATTGCTGCCAGCGCTTGCGATCGTTCCAATCGCCCAGCCGCTCCACTAAACTGCGGCGGGTGGCCAGAACTTCGCTGCGCGTCATCGCCCGCTCCTTAGCCGATTTCATCGGCGCCCGCGAGATTTTTGCAGTTCGCTGAAAGAACGGAGCGCGTACCTCCGTATGCACGGCAGAACTCAACTGCCCTATGCTGCAACGATACCTTCGCCAACTGCTCGGAGATTTTTCCTGGAAGCGTCCACCGTGGATTACGCGATCAGTCGCGCGCATCCGCGCGCATCGTCTGATTTCGAGCGCGACGGTCATCGCGTTGCTCGTGCTGCTGAACGGCGGCGTTTGGGGATGGCGTTGGTATCAAAGGCAACCAAAACCGCTGCGCGTCACCGTCTCGGCCGAGCCGATTCCCGTCACGCGTTTGGAAAAGGAAATGCATCCCGGTTGTCTCTACGTCGATTTCGACGGCTCGGTCGCGAAGCTGGAACAAATCGGCAAAAGCCTAACGAGTGGTGTCCGCGTCGATCCAAACGTGGATGGCAACTGGATGTGGGCTTCGGATCGGCGGTTAAGTTTTGCTCCGAAAAACGATTGGCCGGCCGAACAGAAATATCGAATCACTTTCGACAAAGCGCTCTTCCCGCCGCACGTCCGCCTCGATCGCTACTCCATCGACGCGGAGACGCCGGCCTTTACCGCGAAGATAAACGAGCTCGAATTTTACCAGGACCCGCGCGACCCGGCGATCAAACAAGTTGTCGCGACGCTCGAGTTCACTCATCGCGTGAGTCGCGCCGAATTGGAGAGTCGTATCACCCTTTCGCTCCTCGGCGGTTCCCGCGTTTTCAAAGAAGGCGATGCCGCGCGCCCGTTCACGGTCGATTATGGTTTGCACGATCGACTGGCTTACATCCGCTCCACGCCTTTGCAGCTCCCGCAGCGCGAAGATTTTCTCAAGGTGTCGGTGGCGAAAGGAATTGCGACCACGCAAGGTCCGGCGCGCACGCACGACGAACTCGAGAACAAAGTGCGCGTGCCCGATCTCTACAGCTTCTTCAAAATCGACGACTCGTTAGGCAAAGTTGTCCGCAACGAGAATAATCAGCCGGAACAGGTGCTGATCATCAACACCGCCGCCGCCGCGAAATCGGAAGACATTCAGAAGGCGTTGCATGTTTACCTGTTGCCCAACAAACCGCGCGAAAAGGCGAGCGATACCTCCGAAGATGAAAACGATGCGCGCGTTTCCAGAGATCGGCACGCGGGCGACGAAGAAGAATCCGACGAAGAAACGGACGACGATGATTCCGCTTCGCCTGTCGCGGACGAAGAGTGCGAAGTCTCCAGCGCGGTGGAAGTCGATGATGAAATTCTGAAGCGCTCGAAGTCGGTCGCGCTGCGGTTGATTCCGTCCGAGCACGAACAATCCAAAACGCACTCATTCAAGTTCGTCGTCGAAGCGACTGGCTCGCTCTTCGTTCGCATCGATAAAGGCGTGCAGGCGCTCGGCGGTTTTCCGCTCGGTGAGACTTACGAAAATCTCGTCGCTGTTCCTGAGTTGCCGCGCGAAATCGAGATCCAGGGCAACGGCGGAATTCTTGCACTCAACGGCGAACGCAAGCTCTCGATCAAATCGCGCGGCGTCGCGCACATTCAATACGACATCGCGCGGATCAGCGCGAACCAGATCAATCACCTCGTCACGCAAACCGAAGGCAATTTCGAGAGCCCGGAATTCAATCACAATTTCGACGAAGAGAACATCGCGCGCATCGCGGTCGAGCAGCAGTCGATCAATCTCGAAAACAAATTCAAAGCGAACTATTCCGCTTTCGATTTTTCCAATCATCTCCGCCTTCCGTCCGATGGCGGCAGCGAGCGCGGGCTGTTTCTGCTGCGCGCGCGCGAGTGGGATCCGGTGAAGCAAAAGCCGTCGCGCAACATCGTCGATCGCCGCTTCGTCCTCGTGACTGACATCGGCATGCTCGTGAAAAAAAGCGCAGATGGCGGGAGCGATGTTTTCGTCGCCTCGATCAAATCAGGCGAACCGCTCGCCGGAGTGGAAGTGCAAATTCTGGCGAAGAATGGCGAAGTCATCGCGCATGGCGCCAGCGGAAAGGACGGTCGCGTCAGCTTGCCCTCGTTAGGCAAATTGCAGCACGAACGAAAACCGGTCGCGTTCACCGCGCGCTTGAAAGAAGACATCGCCTTCATGCCGTTCAATCGCGCCGATCGGCAGCTCGATTTCTCGCGCTTCGATATTGAAGGTGTCGAGAATACTTCGGCCGAGCAACTCGACGCGTTTCTCTTCACCGAGCGCGGAATTTATCGGCCGGGCGACGAAGTTCACATCGGCTGCGTGGTGAAACAGCGGAACTGGCGTGGCCAGCTCGAAGGCTTGCCCCTCGAAGCCGAGATCATCGATGCGCGCGGATTGTCCGCTCAAGTGCGCAAACTCACTCTGCCAGCGATGGGATTCGCCGAGATGAATTTCCAAACTGCCTACGAATCACCGACCGGCGCTTATCAGGTTCATCTCTATCTCGTGCGAGAGGGGAAACGCGGCACGCTTCTCGGCCAGGCGAATTTTCATGTGAAGGAATTCTTGCCTGATCGGATGAAGATCGAGACGCATCTCTCGAAAGGCGCCGAGCTCGGCTGGATCGATCCGAAAGAAGTGCAAGCATTCGTTAGGCTGCAAAATCTTTACGGCACGCCGGCGAGCGATCGACGCATCGTTAGCAAAATGCAGCTGGCGCCGCGCGGTTTTCATTTCGCGCAATTTCCCGATTACACCTTTCACGATCCACTGCGCGACGGCCGCAAAGCTCCCGAGCCGCAAACCATCGAGCTCGGCGAAAAAACCACCGATGCCGACGGCAAAACGACAATCGATCTCGACCTGGAGCGTTTCGCCGATGCGACCTACGAGATGACGCTCTCGACCGAAGGCTTCGAAGCAGAAGGCGGCCGCAGCGTGAGCGCCTACAATTCGCTGCTCGTCTCGGCCTTGCCGCGCGTCATCGGTTACAAAACGGATTGCGCGCTCAATTACATTCCGAAAGATAGCCCCCACGCGATCGAGTTCATCGCGGTCGATCCGGCGTTAAAAAAAATCGCGGCCGACAAACTGCGCTTCGTTCTCACTGAACAAACTTACGTTTCGATCCTGTCGAAAAAAGACAACGGCAACTATGCCTTTGAGTCGGTCCCGAAGGAACGACTCGTTAGGCAGGACGAGGTTAACATCAGCCCGGAAGGTTTTCGTTATGCGATCAACACGGCCACGCCCGGGAATTTCGTCCTTGAAGTGCGCGATGAAGAAGATCGGCGCGTCAGCAAACTCTGTTTCGCCATCGTCGGACGTGGCGACGTTTCGCGTTCACTCGACAAAAACGCCGAGCTGGCGGTGAAGCTCAATCGCCAGCAATACAACGCCGGCGACGAAATCGAACTTAGCATCGTCGCTCCATTTACCGGCAGCGGTTTGATCACGATCGAGAGCGATCGCGTGCACGCGCATCAATGGTTCAAGAGCAGCACCACCAGCAGCGTGCAACGCATCCGCGTGCCGGAGGGTTTCGACGGCACCGGCTACGTCAACGTCTCTTTCATTCGCGGACTCGACTCGAAAGAAATTTTCATGAGCCCGCTCAGTTACGCGGTCGTGCCGTTCACGGTGAACAAAGAGAAACGCCGGCTGCAGGTCGATCTGCGCGCGGAGAAAATCGCGAAGCCGGGTGAGCCGTTGAAGATCGCCTACAAGGCGGATCGTCCATCGAAGATTGCGATCTTCGCCGTGGATCGCGGCATTTTGCAGGTGACAGATTTCACCACACCCAATCCGCTCGATCATTTTTTCCGCAAGACCGCGCTCGCGATTGAGACCTCGCAGATCGTCGATCTCATCATTCCGGAATTCTCCATCCTGCGCAGCGCCGCGGCCTTCGGCGGCGACGCGGACAAACGACTCAATCCTTTCCGTCGCGTCACCGACAAACCGGTCGTGTTCTGGTCCGGCATCATCGACGCCGATACCACCGAGCGCGAAATCGTTTACGATGTGCCGGATTATTTCGACGGCACGCTGGCGATCATGGCCGTGGCGATCGCGAATGATGCCGTCGGCTCCGCGGACCAGGATGCGCTCATCCGCGGTCCATTCATTATCACGCCGACTGTTCCGACCGTCGCCGCGCCTAACGACAAGTTCGAAGTCGGCGTGACGATCGCAAATAACGTTACCGGCTCGGGCGAGAACAGCGAGATCACGTTGACCGCAGAGCCTTCGAGTCAGCTCGAGATCGTGCAATCACCCGCGACACCTTTGCATATCGCGGAAGGCCACGAGACAACCGTGACCTTCACCATCCGCGCCAAAGAAGAGCTCGCTGCGGCCAGTCTCGTTTTCCGCGCCGCGGCGAATGGCCAGGAAGCTATGCGTCGCGCGACCTTGAGTGTGCGGCCGGCCGTTCCGTTCATGACTGAGGTGCGGAGCGGAAATTTCGCGAAAGGAAGCGTCGATGTTCCGATCGAGCGCGCCATGCACGCGGAATTTCGCGAGCAGGAAGCAAATATTTCTGCGCTCCCGCTCGGGCTCGCGCATGGACTCGCGTTTTATCTGAAAAAATTTCCGCACGGCTGCACGGAACAAATCAGCAGCGCGGCTTTCGCGCGACTGGTTCTGGCCGACGAATCCGATTTCGGACTGACGCGAGCGGAAGTGGAGCAACAACTCGAGAAGGTTTACTCCACCTTGCGTCGTCGGCAAAACGACAAGGGCGCGTTCGGTTATTGGGCGGCGGAGACCGGCACGGGCAACGAATTCGTTTCGGTTTACGCGACGCATTTACTCAGCGAAGCAAAGGCCGCCGGCTTCACGCCGCCGCCGGATCTGCTGAAGAATGCACTGCGCAATTTGCAGACGATTGTCGCGCGCGATCCGCATGATCTGACCGAAGCGCGCACCATCGCCTACGCCATTTACGTTCTGACCCGCGAAGGATTCATCACCACCAATTACATCCTTAACCTGACCGATTATCTCGATCAGCGCTTCGAGAAGAAATGGCCTAACGAC
>JALZAX010000385.1 GCA_030948055.1 Verrucomicrobiota bacterium
CGCCTGAGCGATGTCATTGGCGACAAAGGCCAGCTGATTTATTGCGGCTACGACATCAACGAACTCGCGGGCAAGGTCAGCTACGAAGAAGTGGTCTATCTTCTTTGGAACAACAAATTGCCGAATCGCAAAGAGCTCGAGGAATGCCAGAACACCTTGCGCAGTCAGCGGCAATTACCCGGCGGCGTGATCGATTTTCTGAAGAGCGCGCCGAAAAAATCGGAACCGATGGATGTGATCCGCACTGCGGTGTCCATGCTCGGACTCTACGATGCTGATATTTCAAAAGAAGCGACGCCGGAAATAAATCGCGTACGCGCTCGCAGCATCACGGCGAAGATCGGCGTGATCGCGGCGTATTTTCATCGTGCGCGCAACGGGAGGGATCTTCCGCCAGTGCGGCAGGACCTCGGTGAAGCCGCGCATTTTCTTTACCTGATGTGCGGTGAGGAGCCGACCAAAGAAGCGGCCGAGACACTCGATGTCGCATTCGTTTTGCACGCCGATCACGGCACGAACGCGTCGACCTTCAGCGCGCGCGTGACGATTTCGACCCTGACCGACATATATTCCGCGATCACTTCCGCGATCGGCACCTTGAAGGGTCCATTGCACGGCGGCGCAAATGAAGGCGTCATTCAGATGCTCGAGGAAATCGGCAGCGAAGATAAGGTCGACGCCTACATCGAAAAGGCGCTGGCGGAGAAAAAGAAAATCATGGGCATCGGCCATCGCGTTTACAAAACGCTCGATCCGCGCGCGCCGCATTTGGAAAAGATGGCGATAAAACTGAGCGAGAAACTCGGCGATCCGAAATGGATCAAGATGTCCGCGCGCATCGCGCAGTTGATGAAGGAAAAGAAAAATCTGAACGCCAACGTCGATTTTTATTCGGCCACGGTTTACTACTCGTTAGGGATTCCAACCGATTTGTTCACGCCGGTCTTTGCTATCGCGCGTTGCTCCGGTTGGTGCGCGCACGTGCTTGAGCAACTCGAAGACAACCGCCTCTTCCGGCCGCTGAGCGAATACGTCGGCGAACCCGTCGGTAAGAAAGTCGTTCCGATCGACGAGCGGCCCTAGCATGCGGCTGGCCGTCGCAGTTTGCTGCGCGCTTTTCCTTGCAATTGGGTTAAGTTAGGCCGTGAGAGCGCGCCTGATTGCCCTATTTGTTTGTTGCTTCGCATTGACCGCCTTCGCGCAAACCGAAATCGAAGTCATTCCCGCGACCGGCGATCCGAAAATCTACGGCGAATATCCGATGGCGTATCGTGAGATTGTCGAGCGCTGGCTGGAAACAAAACTCCAGGATCCGAAGAGCGCGGTGATCGATTGGGCCGACGCGCCGAAGCCGGGAGAATACAAAACACAGAAAGGCGAGCGGTTTGTCGGCTACGTGGTCGACTTCAAAGTGAATGCGCGAAATCAATTCGGCACTTACACCGGCAAACAAAGATATCGCGTGGTGATTCGAAACGCGGACGTGGTCTGGGGCGGCCGTCCGCGTTATTGAGCGAGTAAACGGTCTAACGAGTCCACGCAGATCTGCGACCAGGTCTCGAGTGAATCGCGTCGCCTGACGAGTTCTGCGCGATCGAGAAACGAGAGGTTCGTGATCATCGCCTCGCGTTTTTCCACTTCCGGTTCGGCGAGTCGAAAAACGTGGACCACGCCGAGGTGCACGCGGCCAACTTCTGTGGTGTCGTCGTTGAGCAGCGCGACGATTCGATCCTCGAATGGGCTGTCAATTTTGATCTCTTCATTCACCTCGCGTTCCACCCCCGTTCGATAGGCGTTCTCATCCCAGGCGAAGAGCGATTCGTCAGTGTCGTTCATGTGACCGCCGATGCCGATGGAACCTTTCGTCACCAACCGTTGCTCGCCCGCTTTTTTTCCGCGGACGTAATGCAGGACATTATTCCCGTGGGCGATCAGCGCATAAGGAATGATCTGTTTGTGGGTCGGATCGCTCTCCGCTTGCGCGCGAGGCAGAAAGAAATTATTTCCGCGCGACAGAATCGCTCTCAAATATTTTTCAGTGTCGAAGTTGAGGCCGTGAAAACTGCCGAGCTCGTCGAAAAGACTGCGTCGAACGACTAAGACATTTTCATCCGGCTGCGCCATTTGCGGGGTTAAAACGAATGCGTCAAGCCAATCTGCGGACCGAAGGCGTTCAGACTCGAATTCGGCTGGGTTTGTCCAGCGTTGGAGAAATGCTGATATAAGCCGCCGAGCTGGACCTTCCAGCGATCGCTGATTTGATACGAAATGCCGACCGCGGTGAGGATGTTGAATGTGAAATCCTGACCCTGTGCGCCGGGGATATTCGCATGGCTGTCGATCCAACCGAGGCCGACACCGCCGGAGATATAGGGAACCACCGGCCAGCCTCGTTGCACAAAATTGTAACGGAAGCCGGTGGATATCCCGAAGTAACGATTTTCCGGGCCACGAAAAATTGCTTCGCCCATGGCGAGGAGATAGACCTGATTGTAGCCGCGGAAAAAGCCTTCATGAGGATTCACCCCCCAGCGCCAGCGGGCGGTGATAAACTGTGTGCCAATTTCGTAGCTGTTGGCATTGCCGATCGCGCCCCACAGATACGCCGTCTCAGCCGCGACTTCGAAACTTGGCGCGACCAATTCACTTGCGCCGCCGAGATGTCGATTCACCGCTTCAGTGCCGGCGCGAGCGAAGGAAATGCCAAGTAAAACGAAAACGCACGCGGCGCGGTAAAGCTTCATTGGGCGGGAACCATAGGGTGAGGTTGTGTTATTGC
>JALZAX010000386.1 GCA_030948055.1 Verrucomicrobiota bacterium
ACGTGGTCACGGATCGTTCCGGACAACGCCGGATAGTTTGCTTCCAGCGCATCGAGTATCGCCCGTTGCGTGACCGCGCCGTCGATTTGCAACTTCACTTCATCGCCAACCCGCGCCAGTGTCCGCAGCTGATGCGGCAGGACCACGCGGATCATAGTAAAGTTTGCGCCTCGACGGAAAGAACTGCGGGCAAATCGCGCACGATGGCGTTCCAGGAATCGCCTGAATCCGCCGACGCGTAAACCTGGCCGCCGGTCGTACCGAAATAAATTCCGCACTGGTCTAACGAGTCCACAGACATCGCATCGCGCAGCACATTCACGTAGCAATTTTTCTGCGGAAGGCCGTTGGTCAATTCCTCCCATTCATTGCCGCCGGCGCGGCTGCGATAGACTCGTAGCTTTCCCTCGGGTGGATAATGTTCCGAGTCGCTCTTGATTGGCACGACGTAAATTGTTTCCGGTTCGTGGGCGTGAATATCAATTGGAAAACCAAAATCACTCGGCAGGTTACCACTCACTTCGCGCCAGGAATCGCCGGCGTCATCGCTCCGCATCACATCCCAATGCTTTTGCATGAACAAGGTATTTGGCCGCGATGGATGTAGAGCAAGGCGATGGACGCAGTGACCAACTTCCGCCTTCGGATCGGGAATATGTTCTGAATGCAGGCCCTGGTTAATCGGCTTCCAACTCTTCCCGCCGTCATCCGATCGAAACGCGCCCGCCGCGGAGATGGCAATGAAGATGCGCTGCGGATTTGTCGGATCGATGAGGATGGTGTGCAAACACATTCCGCCGGCGCCGGGCTGCCACTTCGGCCCGGTATCATGTTTGCGCAGCCCCGACAGTTCCTGCCAGGACGTGCCGCCGTCTTTCGATTCAAACAAAGCCGCATCTTCCACCCCGGCATAAAGATGATCGGGATTGCCTAACGAAGGTTCGAGATGCCAGACGCGTTTAAATTCCCACGGATGCTGTGTGCCGTCATACCATTGGTGAGTGCCCGGCACGCCATCGTAAACGAATTTATTGCTCTCCGCTTTGGGCATTCCATCGGGCGTTGTCTTGGACTCGTTAGGCGGCGTGCCCGGTTGCATCCAGGTTTTTCCGCCGTCATCCGAACGCTGAATGATTTGCCCAAACCAGGCGCTCGTTTGCGAAGCGTAGATGCGGTTCGGAGTAACCGGTGAGCCTTTGAGGTGATAAATTTCCCAGCCGGCAAAATGCGGACCATCGACTTTCCAGTCCTTGCGCTTTCCGTCTGAGGTGAGAATGAACGCGCCTTTGCGCGTGCCGACTAAGACTCGTACTCCTCTCATTTCGTTATTCGAGCACGATCAGGCGCATGAGCACGGAAAATTTATTTCGCGATGCAGATATTCTTCGGTTCGGTGAAGAAACGCATTGTTTCGTCACCGCCTTCGCGGCCGACGCCGCTCTGTTTCATGCCGCCGAAGGGAACGCGGAGGTCGCGCACCATCCAGCAATTTACCCAAACGGTGCCGGTGTGGATTTGTTCCGCGACGCGATGGACGCGGCTGACGTTTTGCGTCCACATACTGGAAGCCAGGCCGTAGTCGCAATCGTTCGCGTAACCAATCACTTCCTCTTCGCTCTCGAATGGCGTGATCGTGACAACCGGACCGAAGATTTCCTCGCGATTTACGCGACAGCTAACGGGCAGATCGGTGATGACAGTCGGCGGGAAAAAATATCCGTCTCGACAGCGCTCGTTAGGCAATTCCGGCGTCACGCCACCGAGCGCAATCTTGCCCCCCTCCTGCTGCGCGAGATCGACGTAGAACTTCACCTTCTCCAGTTGCGCTTTAGAAACGACCGCGCCTTGATCCGTCGTCGCCTCGAGCGGATCGCCGACCTTAAGTTTCGACGCAGCCTCGACAAAGCGTTCTACGAATTTCGGATAGGCAGATTTTTCAACGAAGACGCGCGATCCGCACAAACAGACCTGCCCCTGATTAGCAAACGACGAGCGCAGGCTGCCGGCGATAGCGGCATCCATGTCGGCGTCAGCAAAAACGATGTTTGGATTTTTACCGCCGAGCTCGAGCGAAACTTTTTTGAACTGCGGCGCGCACGCCTCCGCCACTTTGCGGCCTGTGACTGTCCCGCCGGTAAATGAGATCGCCACGATCTTGCGATGCGCGGTCATGGCCGAGCCGACATTCTGCCCCGTGCCTTGCACGATGTTGAGAACGCCATCGGGCAGGCCCGCTGCGCGACACAATTCGCCCAGTAGATAGCCGGTCATCGGCGTCAATTCGCTCGGCTTCGCGATCGCCGCATTCCCGCACGCCAACGCCGGCGCGATTTTCCACGTCAGCAAATAAAGCGGCAGATTCCACGGCGAAATGAGACCGACGATGCCGAGCGGCTGCCGCAAAGTGTAATTAAAGGCGACGCCATCGGTGACGTACGCCTCGTTCTCCGTGTGCAGAATTCGTGTGGCAAAAAATCGGAAGTTGGAAGCCGCGCGCGGGATGTCGAGATTGCGCGCCAGTGAGAGCGGCTTGCCCGTGTCGATTGATTCGGCCCGCGCCAATTTGTCGACATCGCGATCGATCAAATCGGCGATGCGTAGAAGAACGCGCGAGCGATCCGAGGCCGGGGTGCGCGACCACGCGGGAAATGCGATCTCCGCCGCCGTCACCGCCAGCTCGACATCGCGCGCATCGCTGTCCGCCACCTGCGAATACGGCTTTCCGGTGGCAGGTTCGATATTGTCGAGATATTTGCCACCAATCGGTT
>JALZAX010000064.1 GCA_030948055.1 Verrucomicrobiota bacterium
GATCCAAGCGCACAAAAATTCCGAGACCGGCCGTTGTTTGCGCTCGCCGATTTGTCATCCGATCCGCAAGAGCCGGCGTTCGCTAAAGGATGTTGAAGGTTGGATCGAGATCCGCGGCGCGAATGCAAACAATCTCAAGAACGTGGATGTAAAATTTCCGGTGAATCGCCTCTCAGTCATCACGGGAATTTCCGGCTCGGGGAAATCGACGTTGATGCGTTCCGTCCTGCTGCCTGCGATTCATGACGAGCTTGATGGGAAAAAAACAACGCGCGATTTGTTCAGCTCAATCAAAGGCGCGGATTCGTTCGAGACCGTTTACGAAGTCGATCAATCGCCTATCGGCAAGACTTCGCGTTCGACGCCCGCTACTTACATCAAAGTCTTCGACGAGATTCGCAATCTCTACGCGCAGCTGCCGGTCTCGCGCGTGCGCGGTTATACCAGCGCGCGATTTTCCTTCAACACCGAGGGCGGCCGTTGCGAAACCTGCAAGGGCCAGGGCGTGATCAAACTCGAGATGAGTTTTCTGCCGCGCAGTTATGTGCCGTGCGAGGATTGCGCCGGACGACGCTACAATCCGCAGACGCTCGAAGTTCTCTACAACGAGAAGTCGATCGGCGACGTCATGGAAATGACGATCGAACAGGCCGCGCAATTTTTTGCGACTAATCAGAAAATCGCGCGACCGCTTTCGTTGCTCGTCGATACCGGACTCGGTTATCTTAAACTTGGACAACCAAGCCCAACTTTGAGTGGCGGTGAAGCGCAACGTTTAAAACTTGTCACCGAACTGGCGCGTGGAACGGGCCGCGCGCAAAACGAGCGCATCCGCAAAATGCGCAAACCGAAATCGACGCTTTATTTATTAGAGGAGCCGACGATCGGATTGCACATGGCCGACGTGGAACTTTTGCTGAAGGTGCTGCATCGATTGGTCGATGAAGGCAACACCGTTATCGTGATCGAACACAATCTGAGCGTGATCGCGGAAGCGGACTACATCGTCGACATCGGTCCGGAAGCCGGCGCGGATGGTGGGGAAGTTGTCGCGACCGGAACGCCGGAAGAGGTGGCGAAGAGTCGCGTTAGCCGCACGGCACCATTTTTGCGCGAGGTGTTGCAACCGAAACGCTCGACGCGCACGAAGGTTGCTGCGATATAGCGCAGCGCTTGCACGTGTTCGCTTATTACCTGCACAAACTCGATCCGTACATTTTTCATGTCACGGAAACTTTCGGCCCGCGTTGGTACGGCCTGGCCTACGTCATGGCGTTCATCTGCGGCTACGCACTGCTGTTGTGGCTTTCGAAAAAAGGTTACGCGGACATTCACCAGGCGCAGGTTGGCGACTTTATCACCTGGGCCGCGCTCTTCGGCGTCATGATCGGTGGCCGGCTCGGCTACGTTTTGTTCTACAAGCCGCACATGTTCCGCGAACCGCTTTCGATTTTGAAAGTGTGGGAAGGCGGCATGTCGTCGCACGGCGGCATGATCGGTCTCGTGCTCTTCACACTTTACTACACGCGAAAATACAAAATTTCGTATACGAACCTCGGGGACAATCTTTGCGTGGTCGCGACTATTGGTTTGTTCTTCGGGCGCTGCGCGAACTTCGTTAACGGCGAACTTTATGGACGAGCCGCGAACTTTCCGTGGGCGATGCAGTTCCCGAAAGAGTTGGTAGACACCACCAACGGCGATCTGGTTGACCGCGCCGTGGCTGTTACGCGCGGTGTCGATCCCCTGATCAACTCGCCCGACGATATTCTGCGCGTGCTGCCGGCAAATCCGAAAATCGAAGAAGTGTTGCGCACCGTGCTGACGCCGCGGCATCCATCACAACTCTACGAAGCATTTCTCGAAGGCATTGTCTTGTTTCTCATACTGTGGTTCGTGCGCACGCGCATGCGCACACCGAACGGCTTCATCACGGGTTTGTTTCTTACCATTTACGGCGTCTTCCGCATCATCGTGGAAAATTTTCGCGAACCCGACGCGTCCCTCATCGGGCCATTTACGCGTGGACAATTCTTTTCCCTGTTCCTCGTTGCGCTCGGACTCGGCTTCATCATCTTCGCGAAAATGAAGCCAGTCTATCCGCGAAAACTCTGAGGAACTCTTTTCCTTCCGCGCGAAGTCCGCTAATTGTTCGGCGTGGAAATTCTCGCGGCGGGCGGTCTAACCTTCGCCTTCGGGCACGCGACACTTGCCGGCAAAATTATTCTGGCCTGCCTGCTGGTCGGTTCGATTTTCAGCTGGTCGGTCATGATCACAAAAATGCGCGTGATCCGTTTTGCGAAACGACAGACCGCGAATTTTCGTGCTGCATTTCGTCAGGACCGACAACCGCTGCGTTTGTTCCAAAGCGGCGCGCGTTTCCCCGGCGCACCGCTTTTCAATGTTTATCGCGCGGGCTGCGAAGAGATGGCATTCCACTTGTTAGGCTCATCGGAAGTGGACGGAACTTTTCGCGCGCGCTTGGAAATCGCCGACAAAATTTCTCCCGCGCAAATGGGCTCGGTCCGAGCGGCGATGGAACGCGCGGTCGGCGAAACCGCGCTCGGTTTGGAATCGCAGATGATCCTGCTCGCCACTGCGGTGAGCGGTGCACCGTTTCTCGGTTTGCTAGGCACGGTCTGGGGCGTGATGGACACATTCACCGACGTCGCCGTGGCCGGCGCGCCGAATTTGACCACGATGGCGCCCGGTGTTTCCGGCGCGCTCATCACAACCGTGATGTCACTCTGCGTCGCGATTCCGGCGATGTTCGGTTACAACTTTCTCGTCACGAACATTCGCAGCCTCATCGTCGAGATGGACAACTTCGCCGCTGAGCTCGCCTCAGAGTTCGAGCATAAATACGTTGATCACGGCGTGCGCGAACCCGCTTCTCGAACATGAGACGCTACTCGCAGCGTAGCAATCTGACGACGCTGAGTGAGATCAACGTCACGCCTCTGCTCGATCTCGCCTTCGTGCTGCTGATTATTTTCATCATCACAACGCCGCTGATTGAGAACAGCCTCAATCTTTCCGTTCCAACAAGCGCGGCCGCGAATACGGCGATCGATCGATCGAAGACACAAACCATCTCGATCGATCGCAACGAGGCGATCAAGTTCAACACCGAAACGGTCGATATGGAAACGCTCGCGGCGCGCCTAACGAGTGCCCGGGCGGCCAATCCGGAAGTGGCAATCGTTGTTCGACCAGATCGCGAATTGCCTGTGCAAAAACTCATCGCAATCATGGATGTCCTGCAACGCGCGCAGATCACGAAGATCGGCATCGCGACGAAAGATGAAACTCGTTAGGGAATGACGCGCGACGCTTCGTTCTGGCGGAACCTTAGCGTCATCGCTCTTTTTCACGTCGCGATTTTCTTCGCGATTGCGCTATGGAGCGCGAGCACGAAAAAACCCCTTGGCGCCGGGATTGTCTGGATGGAATGCAGTAGTGATCAGCCAATTCCCACGGCATCCCCGCAACTTCAGGTTCAAGATTCTTCTGCTGCGACGGAGGAGGAAGAGATGGCGAGCGACGAGCCCGAGGATGAACCGGTCGCGCGAGAGGCGACCGCTGCCCCGAAAGCGGCGCCGAAGAAATCGCGGGTGTCGCCCACTCCGAAAGCCGCAAAGGTTGCGGCCAAGAAAACGCCGAAATCTTCCGCGAAAGTTGCAGCAAAAAAGGAAGAGCATTCCAAGAAATCAGGCGACGTAACCGGAACCGGCAATCAGGCGAGCGGCGCGGGCAACCCGTCGCAATTCAGTTGGTATGGCAACATGCTGCATGACCGATTTTTCAGCTCGTGGGATCAGCCGACGAGTGTGGTGGCGACGGGCGCGAAAATGTCTGTGCTGGTCAGATTAAGAATCGAGAGCGATGGACGCGTCAGCAGTTTTGCACTCGTTAGGCCATCAGGAAACGTGGTCGTGGACCAATCGGTCGCGGCCGTGGCGAAACGCGTCACGCAAGTTGATCCGCTGCCGTCGGGGCTGGGCAACGGCGGACATTACGACGTCAACATCAACTTCGAATTGAACGCCGACTAAAGCAGCGCGAGCGATTTGCCTTCGCGACCCTGCACTTGATCGAGCGTGCATTGCCGCGGCGCTTTGTCCTTGCGCCAGCGAACGATTTTCGTCCCATGACGAAAACGATCGCCGGTGAAATGATCGTAGGTCACTTCGACTACAATCTTGGGATCGACCGGTTCCCATTCGCCGCTGCGTTCTGTGCTCCAGCGACTCGGTCCGCCGGGCGCATTGCCGGTGAATCCGGGTGGCTTGCGCAGCGCCTCGAATTTTTTCGTCAACGCCGGACGCTCGCTTTTCGCGAAAGCGGAGGTGAATCCGACATGATGCAACAATCCTTCCTCGTCGTGTAACCCGAGCAAGAGCGACCCGAGAAGTTTGCTATTGGTCCCGTAACGAAATCCGCCGATGACGCAATCGACGGTGCGAATCTGTTTCACCTTCACCATGGCGGCGCGTTCGCCGGAGGCATAAGGCACGTCGCGCAATTTCGCGATCACGCCATCGAGATCGCCGCCGACGCGATCGAACCATTTCTTTGCAGTCGTTAGGCTAACTGTGGCGGGCGATAACCGTATCGAACTTTTCGAAGGCAAATTCTTCGCAGCGAATTGTTCGAGACTGGCACGACGGTCGCGCAATGGAGAATCGAGCAGTGACTTACCGGATTCGTCACCTAACAAGTCGAAGCTAACGAACAGCGCAGGATGAGCGGCGGCCAATTTCTGCACCCGACTCGCGGCGGGATGAAGCCGCAACTGCAGTTCATCAAATGAGAGTTGGCCCTTTACCGGAATGACAAGCTCGCCATCGAGCACGAAACGCTTCGCCCGCACCTGCGCGAGAGCCGCAACCACATCGGGAAAATATCGAGCCAGCGGCTGACCGGCTTTCGATTGCAGATAAATTTCGTCGCCATCGCGAAAGGCGAGACAGCGAAATCCGTCCCACTTCGGTTCATATTGCCATTCGTCGCCGACGGGAATTTCGTCGACCGACTTCGCTTCCATCGGTGGCAATGGCGGCTTGAGCGATTTCATTTCGTATATCTTCGCGGCTCGAGCTTCGGCGGCCGTTTTCCTTTTCGCACTGCGCCCTGCACGGGAATGTATTCGAGCTCGCGGCGATCAACGGCGCAGCGCAGTAATAATCCGCCACGACTCATGTCGCCGCGCCCGACAAACTCCGCCGGAAAGAGCAAGCGTTCGCCGAAATTTTTCAGGAGAACGTCAACATATTTTCCAGTAGCGATGCTGCCAAGCAGAACGACTTCCGCTTCGGGCTCAAGTTGCCTAACGAGTCGTCGCACGTCGCGCTCGAGCGGTTTGCGGTAGCGCGGATCGTCTTCGTGAATATCGACTTCGGCGAAAGCGCGTAGGTCATCGAGGCTGACTGGCAGATCCACGGGAAGCAGTCCCCGATTGGGCGTGATGACGAAGGCACGGCCGAACGCATTGGCGTAAGCAAGCTTGCCGCGAAAATACAGTCCGCTGAGAAAGGTGAAGACCTCGCCCAACGAGGGCGGATCGTCGCCGCGCAAACGTCGCGCGAGATCGAATTGCGCGCGTGCGCTCATGATCATGCGCGCGCGTTGGCCGCCGGCATAGGCCGGAGACAGAAGGAAAACCCGAGAACTCACTGACCGTTCTGCGAGCGATGCGCTTCCATCTCGGCAAGATGTTTCTCCGACCAAAGGCAAAGACCTTGCAACGGCTCGATGAGAGTGCGGCCTAATGAAGTAAGCGCGTATTCCACTTTCGGCACGGCGCTCTCATAAACTTTTCGCCGAACGAGGCCATCGCGTTCCAGACTGCGCAGCGTCTGCGTGAGGACTTTCTGCGAAATATCACCGATGGCCCGTTGCAATGCGGAATAGCGCATGGTCGTACTGGCAAGATTTTGGATAATGAGCACGGTCCACTTATCCGCGATGCGATCGAGCAGCAGCCGGGAGGGACAGCCTGGCGTGAGGACGTTATAAGTCGCGCGGCTTTTCGCCATAAAGTTTCTTGTAGAACGAATCGCGTCGCGAGCAAATAGGGCCAGTGAAAATTTTAGTTGTTGGAAGCGGCGGTCGCGAGCACGCGCTGGCGTGGAAGTTAAACCAATCGCCGCGCGTTACTAAGATGTTTTGCGCTCCGGGCAACGCCGGGACGGCGGAGCTGGGCGACAATGTTCCGATCAAAGCGGACGATTTGCCGAAACTGGCGCGCTTCGCAAAGGAGAATCGCATCGATCTCACCGTCATTGGTCCGGACGATTCGCTTGCCGCTGGCATCGTCGATTTGTTTGCGCGCGAAAAGGTGCGCGTCTTCGGTCCGACACAAACAGCGGCGCGCCTCGAATCATCGAAAATTCTGGCGAAGGATTTGATGGCCAAGTTTTACATTCCCACGGCGAAAGCGGGCGCGTTTGATCGCAGCGATGAAGCGCTAAAGTTTTGCGAACAGTTGCCGTATCCAATTGTGATCAAAGCGGACGGGCTCGCGCTGGGAAAAGGGGTGGTCATCGCACAATCGCCTGGTGAAGTTGCCGCGGCGATCGAGTCGATGATGAATGAAGGCCGCTTCGGTGAAGCGGGCCGGCGCGTCGTCGTCGAAGAATTTCTGCGCGGAAGCGAATGTTCCGTTCATGCTCTGGTCGGCGGGGGGAGTTATCGCATGCTGGCGACCGCGCGCGATCACAAGCGCGTCTACGACGGCGACCAGGGACCGAACACTGGAGGCATGGGCGCAGTCAGTCCGGCGGATAATTGGAACGCCGAAGCGGAAGAGCGATTTGATGGCGAGGTGATGCAACCGTTGTTGCGCGGCCTGACTGAAACGGGAATCGATTTTCGCGGACTGCTCTTTCCGGGCTTGATGATGACAGCGGATGGCCCCCGCGTTTTGGAATTCAACTGCCGCTTCGGCGATCCGGAAACGCAGGCAATTTTGCCTCGCTTGAAGTCGGATCTGCTCGATTTGCTGGAGGCGACAATTGATGGGCGGTTGCAAGATATCGCGATTGAATGGGACAAGCGGCCGGCGGTTACGGTGGTGATGGCATCGGGCGGTTACCCGGAAAAATACGAAAATGGAAAAACGGTTAGCGGGCTGGACTCGTTAGGCGACTTGCGCGACGTCCATGTTTTTCATGCAGGCACGCGGCGCGAAAATGGACGGGTCGTGACCGCTGGCGGGCGCGTTTTGGCTGTGACGGCGTTGGGCGAAACCGTTGAGAAGGCACGCGCTCGCGCCTACGCGGCGGTGGCGCGTATCGATTTCGAAGGCGCACATTATCGACGCGATATTGCCCTTCCTCTGCTTCGAGGTAACGTCGCAGCCAATTGATGTTGCGAGGCGTTCTCTTTTTCTTTGGAGCAGTCCTCGCTTTTGTTTTCGGCGCAGAGGTTCTGGCGCAAACTCCGGCGCGCTCGCTCAGTCCTTCACCAACGCCGAGCGCATCACCCACACCCGCTCCGACGCCATCGTCCGAAGCGCTGATCAATTTGATGAGCTCAGCCGATTTGCAGCAGGCCCTCCAGCTCCTGAAGAGCAATTACCTAAATCCGGAAGCGCTCAACGAAACGGAACTAAATCGCGCGCTGCTCATGGGTTTGCTCACGCGCCTTGGTCCCGGTTTCATGGTTCTCCCCGCGCGCCCGCCGGAATTCGAGGCGACCAATCCCCTTTATTCGGAGGTCTTGGAAAACCATCTCGGTTATTTGCGGATTGGCGCATTAACCGCGGCGAATTTGAAATCTATGGACACGGCCCTGCAAAATTTCGGCGCGAAAAAAGTGGATGCGATCGTGCTCGATTTGCGCGCCAGCGGGGGTGCGAATGATTTTGCGCTCGCGGCCGAGTTTGCCAAGCGTTTCGTCGCGAAAGGCAAACCGCTTTTCATCCTGCGTCGCACGGCTTCCAAGCAGGAGCGCTCGCTCACAACGGACATGGATCCCGCCTATCACGGGATGATGATTGTTCTGGCCGACGGCGAAACGTCCGGCGCGGCCGAGGCGCTCGGCGGAATCTTGCGTTTGCACGACAAGGCGCTCGTCATCGGCCAAACGACCGCGGGTCAGGCGATGGAGTATGCCGATCTGCCGTTGAATGGCGGGAAGGTGCTGCGCGTCGCGGTGGCGGAAGCAGTCCTTCCGGAAGGTCGTCCTTTGTTTCCCACAGGATTGAAACCCGATCTGCCGGTGGAAATGGCGGCTGCGGACAAGCGCACGATTTTTCAGCAGTCGATCGAGAAGGGTATGGCGCCATTCATTTTCGAAAGCGAACGTCCGCACTTAAATGAAGCGGCGTTGCTCTCCGGCAAGAATCCGGAGGTGGAGGCGGAAACTCAGCGTCGCGCACGCGGGAATGAAAAAACGCCGCGAGATCCGGTTTTGCAACGGGCTGTGGACGTAATCACCTCGCTCTCGATTTACCAGCAGCGGTGAGGTTGACCTGCATTCCGCGCGTGATGTAAGATGTAATCATGGTCCGGACGCAAATTTCCCTGGAACTGGAAGAGATTGGCTGGCTGAAGCGACAGGCAAAAAAAGAAGGAACCAGCCTGGCCGATATTCTTCGCCGATTGATCCGGCACGCCGCGAACGGCAAAGGCCCGCGGCGCGCGCGCCCGCGCCTTCCCCTGCACGAGCAACGACGCATCACCACGCGATTTCCGTTTGTCGGTTGCATCAAGGATGGACCAGCGAGCGACGCCAAGCTAGTGGACGACTATCTTTATGGTGAAGGGGAAGTTCGCTAGGAACGTTTGCTTTGGAGACACCGGCGGCTTTTACGCGCTGGCGTCAGAGCATGACCGGCGGCATCTCGCGGCAATGACGCGCCTCTCGGATTTTGCCAGCATGATAACGACGCAGCTTGTCGTTATCGAAACCGTCTCCCTTCTGACCAAACGCATTTCGTCTTTTCACGCGCGTCAATGGTATCGGCGCTTGCGCGAATCGGCTGGAGTGGAAGTTCGCGCCTTTAGCACCGAAGTTTTTCGAGAAGCAGAAAAGCTCTGGCAGTCACACCGCGACAAGGAGTGGGACCTGATCGACTGCTATTCCTTTTGCGTGATGCGCCGCGAATCAATCCGCGCGGCTCTGGCCTTTGACGATCATTTCCGGCAGGCGGGCTTTCAAATCGTGGAATAAAATATTGGAAGTGAATCCGCTCGAGGAACGCATTGGCCACAAGTTTCGGAACTCGCTCCTGCTGGCAGAAGCGTTGACCCATCCGAGTCTTGGCCACGAAACGCAGCGGCATCATTTCGATAATCAACGTTTGGAGTTCTTGGGTGACGCCGTCTTGCAGCTGATCATGACGGAGCATCTCTTCACGATGTTTCCGCGGGAAGCGGAAGGTCGGTTGACGAAACTTCGTTCGCGTCTGGTCTCGCGCGAAGCTTTGCGCTCGCATGCGCAGAAGCTCGAGCTCGGACAATTTCTCATGATGGGTCGCGGTGAAGAAGCGTGCGGCGGTCGCGAACGAACTTCTACGCTCGCTGACGCGTTCGAAGCGCTGCTCGGCGCGATTTATTTGGATACGAATCTGGAAACGGCGCGTCGGTTCGTTCTAGCGCTGGCGGCGGAAGATTTAGCGCAATTGGAAGCGGAACCGGTCGACATTAATCCCAAAGGACATTTGCAGGAGACGCTCCAGGCGATCTCGCCACGGAGTCCGGTTTACGAATTGATTTCGGAGACCGGACGCGAGCATGAGAAGACTTTCGTTGTGCGGGTAGTCTGGGAAGGAACGGCGCTCGGCGAAGGAATCGGTCGGAGTAAAAAACAAGCGGAGACCGCGGCGGCCATGGAAGCGATGCAGCGTCGCGTTTGGGAAGAGAAAAGCATGATCGAATGTCTGCAGGCGAACCAGAATAGTTCGATCAGTCTGGAGATTCGTTAGGCGAATGGTTGAGCGCGTGAATACCTTCACCGCTCTTTGATGGCCAGCTGAAATGCTGTGCGACCGCGCGGGTCACGAAAAGCTTCGCGCACGTGATCGCTTCTTCGAGTGGAACACCCGTGGCCAAGCCGGCCGTAATCGCGGCGGAAAAGGTGCAACCGGTTCCGTGCGTTTGCACGCCGCGTTCGAACTTCGCGGTGATTTCACGGACATGCGTCTTTGTGAAAAGCAGATCAGTCGCCTCTTC
>JALZAX010000387.1 GCA_030948055.1 Verrucomicrobiota bacterium
GGACCTGGTATACCGGCTCAGCCGGCTGGATGTATCGCGCCGGACTCGAATGGATTCTCGGCTTCCGTTTGAAGGGAACGACGCTCGTCATCGATCCCTGCATTCCCAAATCGTGGCCCGGTTTCCAGATCACATTCCAGTATCATTCCGCGCGTTACGAGATCGCAGTGAAGAACCCACACGGCACTGGCCACGGCGTATCGAGCATCACCCTCGACAGCAATGCGCGACCTCCACGCGAGTCGCAGATTCCCCTATCGAATGACGGCGCAACCCACAAAGTCGAGGTGGTCCTGGGATAAGGGAGAGTTAGCTTACTCAGCCGTAACCACACTCGCTCATGTAGTCTGCTCATCGACCGCCGTGTGATATTTTTTGCGGATATCGGCAATGTCGACGGTCGCTTTTGGGACCTTGATGCCCATCTTTTCCATCGTCTCGACGATGATGTGCGAGATGGCGAGGTTGCGGAACCATTTGTGATCGGAGGGGATGACGAGCCACGGCGCCGCTTCGGTGCTGCACTTGCTGATCGCGTCTTCGTAAGCGGTTTGGTAATCGTCCCAGCGTTCTCGTTCCGAGTAATCCCCTTCGCTGATTTTCCAATGCCGCGCCGGATCGTCGAGCCGATCCTTGAAGCGTTCGAGCTGCTCTTCCTTGCTGATGTGCAGGAAGAATTTCAGAATGTGCGTGCCGTGCGCGACCAGACGGCGCTCGAAGGCGTTGATCTGTTCGTAACGCTGCGACCAGACCTTTTGCGGAACGAGATCGTGCACGCGGACCACGATCACGTCTTCGTAGTGTGAGCGATTAAAGATGACGACCTCGCCCTGCCGCGGCGTCTGCCTTTCGATGCGCCAGAGAAAATCGTGCGCCAGTTCCTCCGACGTCGGCTGCTTGAACGGCACCACGCGGCAGCCCTGCGGATTCATCGAGCCGATGACGTGCCTAACGACACCATCTTTGCCCCCGGCGTCAGGAGCTTGCAGGCAAATCAGGAGCGAACGCTTTTGCTCCGCGTAGAGCTGGAACTGGAGCGCGTCCATCCGCTTTTGCAGCTTTTTAATTTTGTGGTGCGCGGACTTTTTGTCCTCGTGCTTGTCGGCACGGACGGGATCGCAATCTTTCAACCGGACGGTGTGGCCTGGCCTAACGAGAAAGGTGTTTCGATAATTCATGGTGAAGTTTTAGCTGCCTCTTTTGTCCGCATGCGACAACGCGTCGAAGCCGGAGATCACGTCGAAGAGTTCTTCGTCGATACTGCTTTGGCGCAATTGATGGAAGGTGCCGTGCAGCTTGACCAGAAGTTCGTTGATGTTTTTGTCGGCGCGTTGCATCGCGGCGAGGCGGCTGGCATTTTCGCTCGCGAGCGATTCGGCGCAGGCGCGAAAGATCGAGACGAAGAGATACTCGCGAATGAGGGCGCGTAATGTCGCGGTGCCGCTACCGATGACTTCGGGGAGGTTCTTCGCCGGCCAGGGAATCTCGGCCAGCTTGCGACGCCAGGTTTCGTCCAAGGGCAGCAGGCGCTGACTTACCGGCTCGTAGCCCGCTCCGGAGGTGGGCCGGTTGTAGAAGAGGTGAAGCTCGGTGACTTCATTCCGCCCGCGATGCGTCTCGTGCTCGACGAGGATTTTCCCCACGAGCGGGGTGATGGCGCCGATTGAGTTGGGCACGGAGAAGAGGCCAATCGGTGTCAGCCCCGCGTCCTTTAGGCGCGCATGCACGCGCTCGCCGACGGCCCAGACTTGGGGTGTATTCGTTAGGGCGGTCAGGGACTTAACCGCATGGTCGGTTACGACGTCATTAAACTGGCCGACCAATCCCTGATCGGAACCGAAGACGACCGCGGCGATCGCATCTGGGTCCGGACGGTTGGTCGATCCCGTCAGCAATTTTGAGGAACCAGCCGCCCGAAAACAGACGCTCAGGCCCAACTCGACCGTGCGATAATAATCGCCTAACGACTTTACCGATCTTTCATATTGGCCAATGCTCGAAGCCGCCAAAGCTTTCATCGTCCGTACTACGGATTGAAGATCGCCCGCGCTTTCGATCTTTTGGCGCAGACTTTCCGTCGTGTTGCTCATGTCTTGCCTTTGTCCGCCGGCTTGGGCTTGGGATGAAAAGAAACGAGCGCCTGTTGCGCGAGGTCCGTAATCGTTTTGCGATCTTCGTCACTCAGCTTGTCGGCAGTGTTTAAGCGCTCGACCACTTCCGCCGGAATCTTCGCGGCCGCTGCGCGCAACGCCTGCTCGGCTTCTTTCATCCGTTCGAGCGGCACGTCGTCGAAGAGTTTCGCGCTTAAGGCGAGGAGCACGGCGATTTGTTCGACCACCGGCGCCGGAGCGAATTCTGGTTGTTCGAGACAGGCGCGGATGCGCCGCCCGTGATCGATGATCTTGCGCGCTTCTTCATCCAAGCGCGCGCCGAAACGGGAAAAGCTTTCGCGTTCCTCAAACTGCGCGTAGGCCAGCTTGAGGTCGCCGGTCACCGCGCGATAGGCGGCCAACTGCGCTTTGCCACCGACGCGCGAGACGGATTTGCCGACGTCGACTGCAGGCAGTACGCCTAGTTCGAAGAGCGACGGCGAAAGATAAATCTGGCCGTCGGTGATCGAGATCAGATTAGTCGGAATGTAAGCGGAAATATTTTGCGCTTCGGTCTCGATGATCGGCAACGCGGTGAGCGAGCCGCCGCCGAGTTCCTTGCGCAAATGGGTGGCGCGCTCGAGCAGCCGCGAGTGAATGTAAAAG
>JALZAX010000004.1 GCA_030948055.1 Verrucomicrobiota bacterium
GGGATTGTTCGGATCGATTGCGATTCCCTGGTCGTACCAATTTTGGCTGTAATCGCCGGTACCGCCGGTGTTGCTATTGCATCGGCGAAGTGAAGATCCGGGCGATCCAGGAATCTGTATCCAGGTCGTCCCGCCATCGGTGCTTCGATACGCGCCCAGTTGGCAACCATTCGCATTCCCGCAACCGCCGCCGGTCTTCGTGATCGCCTGCACCTGCGCGTAGATGTAATTGGAATTGCTCGGCGCCACCGCGAGATCGACACGACCAAGCTGGTTGCCGGTCGTTGCATTTACATAGGCCGCGCCGGTCCCCGCGTTGAGCCTGGTCCAGCCGTTCGCGTTCGTGGCGATGGAGGTGAAATTTGCGGGGCAACCACTCGCCGGCATTGTCGCCTGGTAGACTCCGTTCGCGCCGTTCTGGTCCAAATTGTACTGCACGGGCGTGGCGAAACCGCGCGTGCCCACCGCTGCGATAATGCGCGTCATGCCGCTTATGTTCGTTAACTCCAGACCAGTGATGTCTTGCCGCTGGGTGTTGAAACTGTTCGTTAGGCAAGGACCGCTCCAATTCTGGCCCGCGTCGTAGGAAAAATAGAGACCGGTCTTCGTGCCGGCGACGACATTGTTGCTGTTATTGGGGTCGACGCGCACTTTGCCCACGGCCTGATACTGCGGGAATTGTCCCGCAGGTTCAGGCAAGGCTGCGCCGAAAACGCTCGCACCGAGCACGCTCCAGTTCGCACCACCGTCAATCGTTTTCAGAATTCCCTGACTTCCCATCGAGAAAGATCCGAAGTTCAAATCACCCGTGCCGGCGTAGATCGTATTGTGATTGTTGGGGTCAATCACGACGCTGTCGATGCTCGTCGTGCTGATGAGCGAATCATCCGTGAGCACGCTCCAGGTCGTGCTGGTGCTGCAACAGTTCGTCGTCTTCCAAACGCCGCCGTCCACCGTTCCGATGTAAGCCACGATGGATCCGTTTGTGGTCGTTGTCGGATCAATCGCGATGCTGTTCACGCGTCCCGCCGTTGTGCCGTAATCGTAGCACCCGTTGCAGCCGGTCATGCGCAACGGCGCCGGTCCCAGCGCGGTGAATCCGCTATTGCTGAGTGCGTCGATCGAAGCGCCGCGGCCAATCCTCGAAACTTGTGCTCCGGTGGGAATGCCACGCTCAATCGCTGCATCCTGCGCGGCCGCCCGGCGCACCCATTCCGGGTTGAAATTCCCGGTTGGATAGGTCAGACGATTCGACCAATCGAGCTCCAGCCGCCCGAGGTCTTCGCGATCGCTACCTAGCACCGGCATATATTTTGGCCGCTGCCGTTCGGTCATTCTGTGCTGAACCAATGTGCTAAGCGCGAGAAGAATTCCTGCCGAGCAAAGAAGCAGAGCCAGGAGTGAGCGAAGGGCGGCAAAAGCGGACTTGCGCTCAGTATTTCGTGGCATCAAAGGTGAATTATAACCTACTATCGATTACTCGCGTAGCATTGACACCGGAAAAACGGAGTGTTATCCAACGCCCCAATTCTGAACGCACTCCTGAATAGTCAGGTCCTGGTCCTGAACCGCTTATGGCAGGCGGTCAATGTCTGCTCGGCGCGTCGCGCCTTTGCATTGGTTTATCAAGGGCACGCGCAGGTCGTTTCTTCCGATCCGCAGAATAATTTTCTGACGCATGACTTCGATAGCTGGCTCGATTTTTCCGGGACCGCGCCGGAACACGAAATGGTCACGACCATTTCGTGGAAGATCCGCGTCCCGCGCGTGATTGTGTTGCTGCTCTTCGATCGGTTGCCCAAGAAGGAAGTAAAATTCACACGGCACAATGTTTTCGAGCGCGACAAAAATACCTGCCAATATTGCGGTCAGATTTTTGATCGCAGCGAATTGAATCTCGATCACGTTCTGCCGCGCGATAAAGGCGGCCTAACGACTTGGGAAAATGTCGTTTGCTCCTGCATTCCGTGCAATACGAAGAAGGGCAATCGCCTCCCGCACCAGGCGCACATGACCCTGATCCGAAAACCGAAGCGGCCGAAATGGCGGCCGTTCGTGCACGTCACCTTCTCGTCGCAACATCACGAAAGCTGGCGACATTTCGTCGATCTTGCTTACTGGAACGTCGAACTGAGCGACTAGCGAAGCGCGTTCAGAATCGGCTGCGGATAAACACCGAGCACGAAAATGCCCGCGATGAGCGCGATCATCGTGATCCGGGAAAGACTCGTTAGGGGAATTGGCTCATTACTTAGCGAATCTTCCCAGTACATCGCGCGCACAACTTTCAGATAGTAATAAAACCCGCACGCAACCGTGATCACGCCGACGATCACCAGGGCGGTTTGATGCTGGCGAATGGCGGCGTCGAAGATGAAAAATTTTCCGAGGAAGCCGGCGGTAAACGGTATTCCGGCGAGAGACGCCATGGCGATTAGCATCGCTAAGGCGAGAAAAGGCGCGCGAGTCGAAAGGCCGTTGAAATCTTCGATGCGGTCCCCGGTGCGCTGCGCAACAACCACGAGAACGGCGAAGCTCAAAATGGTCATGAGCAGATACGACACGAGATAAAATCCGACGGCCTCTCCCGACAAACAGACGACACCAATGAGCAGGTAACCGGCGTGCGCGATGCTCGAATAAGCCAGCAGGCGTTTCAAATTGGATTGCGGCAGGGCGGCGAGATTCCCGTAGAGCAAAGTGAGGACAGCGACAACGACGAGAAGTCGTTGCATTTGCGGCAACATGAAAAACGGCGCGAGCACGCGCAGCAGGACGACGAAGCCGGCCGCTTTTGATCCGACGGACAGATAGGCGGTCACGGGAGTAGGCGCGCCTTGATAAACATCCGGCACCCAAATTTGAAATGGAACCGCCGCTATCTTGAATCCCAGCGCGACGAGCACCATCGCCATACCGAAGAGCAAAGGCGCTTGCTCAATGTTTCCGGCGCTAATCGTTGTCGCGACGCGCGCGAGATTCGTTTCGCCGGTCACTCCGAAAACCCATGTGATCCCGTAAACCAAAAATCCGGTTGAGAGCGCGCTGAGGATCAAATATTTCACACCGGCTTCGAGCGAGAGCGGATTGCGCCGCGTGAACGCGACCAACACGTAAAAGGACATCGTCACCACTTCGAGCGAGACGAAGATCATGATGAAGTCGACCGCGGACGCCATCCACATCAGTCCAACGCAAGTAAACAACGGCAGCGCGAAAAACTCTCCGAGCCCCGCTTGTTTGGTCACACCGTGAATCGATTGCCTAACGAGTGGTGCGTAATCCACCATCATGATGAGGACAAGAATCGTAGTCACGAGCGCAAAGCGTTTGAAGAAAATCGCCAGCGAATCCGCGGCGTAGAAGGACCAGAATCCGGTGGCGCTTGCCGGAGGCGATGCAGAAAGGAAAAAACTCGCGATCAGAACGGCGATGAGTCCACCAATCGAAGCAAAGGCGAGATTGCGCTTATCAATTCCCTCCGCGAAAACGTCGATCATCAGGATCAGGAATCCCAACAGAGCGACCGCAATTTCCAGCCAGGGTGCGGTCATTGTTCGGCGATCTTTTGCGAAAAATAATTTCGAAATGTCGGCGTCAGAACTCGCACAAACGTCTGCGGAAAGAATCCGACGTAGAGTAACGCTGCGACCAGCAGAGTGATCGGCAATCGAAAATAACTGCGCAGGTCCGGCAACCTCGCCCATCGTTCCGGCATGCTGCCCATGAAAACGGCTCGATACGCGCGCAACATATAGACAGCCGATATGACGACGCCCCACAGACCGAGCAGCGTCGCGATCTGCATGACATGGAATTTTTCCATGTCAGCGCCGTTGTGGAAGGCGCCGAAAAAGACCATCACTTCGGCGGCGAAATTCGCGAAGCCGGGCAAACCGATCGATGCGAATGCGCCGAGTCCAAATGCGAGCCCGGCCAGCGGCATCACTTTGGCAAGACCGCCAAGATCTTCGAACGACAAAGTTCCGGTGCGCGAACGAACTTCGCCCGCAATGGCGAAGAGCAAGGCAATGGAGAGTCCGTGAGCGAACATCAGCACGGCCGCGCCGTTTGTTCCCAGAATATTTCCGCTCGCGATCCCGAGAAAAACGTAGCCCATGTGCATGACGCTGGAGTAGCCGAGCATCCAATCGAGTTTCTTTTGCGCGATGGTGACGAGGCCTACGTAGATGATGTTGCCTAACAAGAGCAAGATCAGTAGCCACGCCCAATGCCGTGCGCCTTCCGGCAACATCGGCAACGCGATTCGCAGTAGACCATACAGACCGAATTTCTTCAGCACACCGGCATGCAACATCGCTGCGGGCGCGGGGGCCGAGGCATAGGCTTCAGGCGCCCAGGTGTGAAATGGAAAGAGTGATATGAGAATTCCGAAACCGATCAGCAGCAGCAGATAAATGTGTTGCTGCGCGTCGACGGAGATCGCGCCGCTCGCATCTTGCAGGGCGCGGAGATCAAACGAACGCGCCGCTTCCGGCACGCTGCGATAGAGCATGATCAAACCGAGCAGCAAAATGAAACTGCCGGTCGCGAGGTAAATCGTGATCTTCCACGCCGCGGCGTAACGATCGCCGCTCCCCCAAATTCCGATGAGCAGGAACGTCGGAATGAGTGCGAGCTCGTGAAAGGCGTAGAAGAAGAAAAGGTCTAACGAGACGAAGGCACCCATCGCGCCCGCGGAAATGAAAAGCAGGCAGGCATAAAATGCTTTCTCATGCCGCGTGATTTCGCCGGTGAACCAAATCGCCGCTAACGTCACGATCGCGGTGAGCAAAACCATCATCAGGCTCAAGCCGTCGAGTCCAAGAGCGAAGTTTAATTTCCATTCGGCACTGATCGGAAACGAAGAGACGAAATTGAAACGCTGCGCGTGATCGAAATTTGCGAGAGCGTAGATCGCGGCCACCAACGTGACTGCTGCGGCCAGGAGTGAAGTTTTCCGCGCCGGCGCGCCGATCAAAATCGCCAGCACCGCAAATAACGGACAGAAAACCAGAACGAGAGGAATCATGCGAAGACGGTGAAATAAATCAGTCCGATGATTCCGAGACCGAAGATAAACGCGTAGGCTTGAAGATTTCCGACCTGCAAACAACGCAGCAGGGAACCAAATCCCCAGGTCGTCGTGCTCGCGCCGCGCACGCCGAGCGCATCGATAATCCAGCGATCAATGAATGCGGATAGGCTGGCAAGCAATCCTTGTGTGACGCTGATCAGCCACGCGTAAAATTCGTCGAAGTAGAATCGCTTGCGCAAGATGGCGAGATCGATCGGATCGATTTCGCGTTTTCGATAAAGAGAGATGGCCGCGATCACCCCGAGTAACATTGCGACCACCGCGAGAATAGGAACTACGTGACCAGCTTCCTCGACACGCGGCAGTGTTAGAAAATTCCTCGCGAAAAACCCGGACCCGGCGAGGAGAGCCGGAACACTCAGCACGAGCAAGGGTCCGGTCATCACAAACGGCGCTTCGTCGCCACGCAGCGCGTTGTCGGAACGCGGCTTACCGAAGAATACCACCAGCACGAGACGCAACATGTAGAACGCAGTCAGGAATGCGGTGAAAAGTGCGATGTAAAAAATCAGTTTGTCCTTCTCGTAGGCGAGACCAAGGATTGTGTCCTTGCTAAAAAATCCGCTGAACGGTGGACAACCGATAAGCGCGAGTGTGCCGATCAGAAATGTCGCGCAAGTAATCGGGAGTCGTTTCCCTAGCCCGCCCATCCTCCAAATATTCTGCTCGTGATGCAGCCCAATGATGATGGCGCCAGCGCCGAGGAAGAGGAGCGCTTTGAAAAATGCGTGCGTGAACAAATGGAACATGGCTGCTTCACCAGACGCGAGGCCCACGGCCATGATCATGTAACCAAGTTGTGAGAGCGTTGAGTAAGCGAGGATGCGTTTGATGTCGTTCTGTTGCGTCGCAATTAGGCCGGCCATGACGGCGGTGATGGTTCCAATCCACGCGATGACATGCAGCGCTTGCGCTGATGCTTGGACGAGAAATCCGACGCGCACGAGCATGTAAACACCCGCGGCCACCATGGTCGCAGCATGGATCAACGCAGAGATCGGCGTCGGACCTTCCATCGCGTCCGGCAACCAAACGTGCAGCGGGAATTGCGCGGACTTTCCGACAGCGCCGCAAAAAACGAGCAGCGCAGCGATTGTCAGATAGCTGGGATGACTCGTTAGGCTATTCATCTGTCCGGCGATGTCGCGGAAGATGACCGAACCGGTCGCGCTCCAGACCATCAGGATTCCGAGCATGAAACCGAAATCGCCAATGCGATTCGTGATGAAAGCTTTCTTCGCCGCTTCCGCCGCGGCATCGCGCTCGAACCAATGTCCGATGAGCAAATAGGAACTGACGCCGACCAGTTCCCAAAAGATGAACATCATGACGAAATTGTTCGCGAGCACGATGCCGAGCATCGAGAACATGAAGAGCGAGAGGGAGGCGAAGTAGCGCGACTTACCCGCATCATCGCGCATGTAGCCTAACGAGTAGATATGGATGAGCGCGCCGACGCCGGTGACGAGCAGCAGCATCATTTTGCTTAGCCCATCAATCGTTAGACCAAGCGGAACGTAAAAGAGCGGGCGAAGATCGATCCAGGGAAAATCGAATGTCGCGAGGTCCGACGAACCGAAAACAAAACAGGCGCAGAAAAACCCGATAATCGATGCGCCGACGGAAACAAACGCGCTGATCGAAGAATAACGCCGTGTGAAAAGAAGAATCGCAGCGGCCGAGAGCAACGGCAACAGAAGGATGTACCAGGGAAGCGCGCTGTTCATCGAGATCTTTTTCGGCCACGGATGAACACGGATGAAACACGGATGAGGAGATTCGTGGGGAGACCAGTTTCTCTGAATCCGTGTTTCATCCGTGTTAATCCGTGGCTAAAACTTCAAGCTACTGATGTCTTCGACGTGCGTCGTTTGCCGTGCGCGATAAAGCGCCACGATGATGGCGAGCCCAACCGCCACCTCCGCCGCCGCGACGGTAATGATGAAAAAGACAAAAACTTGCGCGTTGTAATTCGGCAATCCGTCCGCGCCGAGGCGATAACGCGAAAATGCGACTAACGAGAGGTTGGCTGCGTTCAACATCAGCTCGAGGGACATGAAAATGATAATGATGTTGCGACGCAGCAAGACGCCGGCAAAGCCGATGACGAAAAGCAGCCCGCTGACCAAAAGATAATCGCCGAGCGTGGCCATCTATCGCAGTTCCTTTTTGCTCAGCACGATCACGCCGATCGTCGCCACCAGGACAAGGACGGCGATGATCTGGAACGGCAGGTTGAAGTTATCGAAAAGCAGAAGGCCGATTGCGCGGACATCATCGGTGCGAGGAGCGGAGAGGCGCGGAAAAGTTTCCTTCGCTCCTCGCAGTTGACCGATGACGAGATAAATCTGCACGAACAAAGCGAGTGAAACGGCGGCACCTCCGATGACAGGAATGGCGTTTAGCTTGCGCCGTTCTTCCGCGCGCAGGTCGAACAGCATGATGATGAAAAGAAACAGTACCATGACGGCGCCGGCGTAGACGAGGACTTGCAGGATGCCGATCAGGTAGGCATCGAGCGACATGAAGAGCGCTGAAAGGCCGAGGAAGCTAACGACCAGACTCAACGCACTTGCGACCGGATTGCGATTGAGGACAACTGCAGCACCGAAGACGAGCATGAGAATCGCGAAGATCCAAAAAAGGAAAGCTGGCATTGTTAGGCCACGGATTAACACGGATGAAACACGGATGGCAGACTCTCTTTGAAAGAATCCGTGCAAATCCGTGTTAATCCGTGGCTACTACTTCTTTTCATTCCACTTTAAGACGACGCCGTGCATGACGCCGCCGATCTCGAGCAACTTCTCCTTGTCATGCACCATGTCGGCGCGGGTAAAGCCGGTGATGGCGTAATCTTTGCGCAGATAAATGGCCTGCTCGGGGCAAACCTCTTCACACATCCCGCAGTAAATGCAGCGGATCATGTCGATGTCGAACTCGGCCGGATATTTTTCTACCTTGGCGAACTTGTCGTTAAGCGGCAGTTCTCCAGGAATGATTTTGATCGCGCGTGGCGGACAGATGAATTCGCAAAGCTGACACGCGACACATCGCACGCGGCCCGCGACATCGCGCACCAGGGCAGGCGCACCTCGATAATGTTCCGGCAGGTTCGCGTCCCATTTTTCCTCCGGGTATTGCATGGTCACTTTCGTGCGACCGAGAAGCATGTTCTTCACATGCTTAAATGTGACCGCCATGCCGCTGAGGATCGCCGGCAGATAAGCGCGCTCTTTCCAGGTCAGATTGGGACGTTGAACGGTGATCGCCATTTTATAGCGGGAAATACGCGATGATGATGGCCGCGATAAAAATGTTCACGAGCGCGATTTCGAAAAAGAAAATCCAGCCGAGGCGCATGAGTTGATCGTAGCGAAAACGCGGCAGCGTCCAGCGCACCCAGATAAAGATGAAAAGCAGCGCGATGATTTTGCCGAAGAAGACCGCGATGTTGAAAAGGCCCGCGACCACTCCGCGCGATCCATCAACCAACGCCCAGTGAAAGCCGCCGTGCCAGGATGGAATCGGCAGATGCCAGCCGCCGAGAAACAGCGTCACAATAATGGCCGAGCCGGTGATCATGGCGATGTATTCGCCGAGGAAAAAAAGACCGAATTTCATCGAGCCATATTCAGTGTGATAACCGCCGACCAATTCTGTTTCCGCTTCCGGTAAATCGAACGGCAATCGATTCGTCTCAGCGAAAATCGCAATGGTGAAGACGACGAAGGAAATGAACATCGGAATCGCGAGGAGCCATTTCCCGACGTTCGTCCAATCACCGATGAATGGTGCGATCATCCAGCCGTGTTCGATTTGATATTGAACGATACTCGTTAGGCGCAATTGACCGACGAGCAGGAAAACGGGAATGACGGCCAGGCCTAACGAGAGCTCGTAGGAAATCATTTGCGAGCTGGAGCGGACGGCGCCGAGAAATGGGAATTTGGAATTCGACGACCAGCCGGCAATGACGATCCCGTAAACGCCTAACGAGGCGATGGCGAAAACAAAGAGGACGCCGACGTTGATGTCGGCGATAACCATCGGCACGCCGAAGAGTGTGCTGCCGAACGGCACGACCGCGAGTGTGGTGATGGCCGGAATCATCGCCAGGCACGGCGCGAGCCAATAATAAAATGTGTTCACGTGCGCCGGCGTGAAATCTTCCTTCAGCAGGAATTTGAAGGCGTCAGCGATTGGTTGCAGTAAGCCTGCGGGCCCGACGCGATTCGGTCCCGGCCGATCTTGAATCAACGCGCTGATGCGGCGCTCGGCATAGACACTGTAGTTCATCAGCCCGAGCACCACCGCGAGCAGCGCGGCGATTTTCACGAACGTGATTCCGACGAAGGCGTAATCCATTAATTTGCCTTCGGCGGCCTCGTGGCGTCGCGGATTTCGTCTTCGTCGAATGGGATGTCGCGTGGCGGGCCGGGCGTCACGTCAATGTCGGTCACATGCAGGCCGAGATCGCCGATTTTGCTGAGGCTCAATCCGTTGAACTGCGGCACTGACTGAGCGATCTGCGCGAAAACTTCCTCGATGGTGTAGATGCCGTTTTGTCCCGAAGAAGCCTGAAGCAGGTCGCGCAAAATTTCCCAGTCATCGCGCGCTTCGCCCGGCGGCGGCACCGCGCGATTCAATCGCTGCAGACGGCCGTCGCCGTTAATCATCGAGCCGCGTTTTTCTGCGAAACCGGATGACGGTAAAAAAGCCGTAGCCCATTTCGTCGCGTCGTTCTCGAGCAAATCCATCAAGATGAAGGCGGGCAGATTAGCGAGATGTTCCGGTTCGATTCCGGCTTCGAGCGGATTCTCGGCGAGCGCGATTAGCGCTTTGATTTGTCCGCTGGCGACACCTTGCGCGATCTGCGGTAATTGCGTGCCCGGATCACTCGTTAGGCCAAGAATGATGTGTGCACCGGTCGTGTTTGGGTTGCGATCCTGGCTGAGCAAGATGTCGTCGCCCGGCCCCATGTGCGGGACGATATCGATGAAGTGCACACCTAACGAGTGCTTCAAACGCGAGGCCAGCCACAGTTCTTCATTAGTTAGGCGCGCCGAAGCGATGATCGCGATTTCCGAGCCGCTGAAATGTTTTAGCTGTGCGGCTGCGTGCATGATCGCGGTGTTCCAATCCGTCGCGACCAGATTCGTGCCGTTGAAAATTTTCGGTTCGAGCAATCGTTTATTCGATTGCAAGTAATCGAAATTTAGTCGCCCGTAATCGCACATCCAACAGGAATTGACCGCCTCGTTTTCGCGCGGCGTCTGTCGATAGATGACGCCTTCGCGCGTTCCGATGATCGTGTTGCATCCGGTGGCGCAACTCGTGCAGAAACTCTTCGTCTCCTTCAAAAACCAGACGCGCATCTTGAAACGAAAATCGGATGAGGTAAGCGCGCCGACGGGACAGATGTCGACGGTGTTGAGCGAGTAGTTATTTTCCAAACGCTTGCCCGGATGCGCGGTCAAGACGCTATGACTGCCGCGATCGATGAACCCGAGCACGTCGTCTTTCGCGATCTCCGTGCAGAAGCGAATGCAGCGCGAACAAAGAATACAGCGCTCATCATCGAGCGTAACGCGGGGGCCGAGCTCGACATTTTTCGGCTTCTTCACTTTGTTCTCGAGGAAACGTGATTCCGCGGCGCCATATTCGACGCTGAATTCCTGCAAACGACATTCGCCCGCTTGATCGCAGATCGGACAATCGAGCGGGTGATTGATGAGCAAAAACTCCATCACGCCACGCCGGCATTCCTCGACCATTGGTGAAGTTGTGCGGACGCCCATTCCTTCCGCCACGTCCGTCGCGCAAGAAATTTGTGGACGCGGCATCCAGTTGATTTCGGGTTTCCCGTCTTCGCCGAGGACGGGATTGCGATCGGGTCCCATCTTCGGCATGCCCATTTCGATCAAACACATTCGGCAATTGCCGGGCGAGCTAAGCTTCTTGTGGTAGCAATAACGCGGGATGTAACTGCCGGCCTGTTCGCACGCTTCGATTAGACGCGTGCCTTTCGGGAATTGTTTCCAGACGCCGTCGATCTGGACGTTGACCATTGGAATTACTGCGACCTCGGACATTGAAAAAGAATTAATTCGGAAGCCAGAAAACCAGAAATCAGAAAGAGATATCTTCTATTGGACGGGAATAAAATTCGCGGCCGACTCTCTTTATCGTTAGACGCGTGGCGGCAAAATTGAAAAGAAGGCCGTCTGTTAATCCAAGCGCCTTGAGATACGAGCGAAGGATCGCGAAGTGAATTTTTTCCAGGGCGGTCGTGGCTTTCAATTCAATTACAACTGTTCGTTCGATGAGCAGATCGACGCGATGTTCACCGATCGGCTGCGCGCGATAAAAAATTGGAACCGGCTTTTGCCGTTCGAATTGGATGCCGAGCGTTCGCAACTCAACGGCGAGCGCTTCTTCGTATAACAATTCCAAAAAGCCTGGACCCAATTCGGTATGCACACGAATCGCCGCTCCAATCACGCGCTGGATCAGTGCTTCATTTCCTGATTCTTTTTCTGGTTTTCTGGTTTCCAAATTCATCCTCTTTAAATCGTCCCAGCGGCTCCAGCTTTTTCCCAGCCTGGATCGTGGGCGAGGGGAACAGTTTCGATCGCGCCGTTTTGTTCCGCGATTAATTCACCGGGCGTGAATTCAGGGGGAAGGGGCGGCGGGGTGGGCTTGTTAGACCTACTCGCGAATTCGTTCGGGAATTTCTCGATGAAACTTTGCGTCGGCCAGGCGCAGGCTTCGCCAAAAGCGCAGATGGTGCGGCCGGCGATGTTGTCGGCGACGGTCTTCAAAGTTTTTGGATCTTCCGTTGTCCCGCCGCCTAACAAGATGCGGTCGGTTATTTTTTTCATCCAAAGCGAACCTTCGCGACACGGCGTGCACTGGCCGCACGATTCGTGCGCGTAAAATTCGTTGATGTTGTTCAAGGCCCAAACCATGTCGCGCGAATCGTCGAGGACGATGACGCCGCCGGAGCCGGCCATCGATCCGGCGGCGGATAGCGAATCGAAATCCATCGACAAATCAAAAAGCGACATATCGGCGTCTTTGATTTTGAAGCGTTCATCGGCGCGCAGAACTTTCGCGGAACTTCCGCCGGGAATGACGGCTTTGATGGAGCGACCGAAACGCGGACCACCGGCCATGTCGTTGATCAGTTGTCCCATCGTGACCGCGCCGACTTCGATTTCGAAATAGCCGGGCCGTTGCACGTCGCCGCTCACGCAAACGATGCGCGTGCCGGTGTTGTTCGGCCGGCCGAGCTTAGCGTAATTCGCGCCGCCCATGGCGATGATGTGTTTCACGTGGCAAAGCGTTTCGACGTTGTTCACGATCGTCGGACACAGGTAAAGACCGAGAACGGCGGGGAAATACGGTGGCTTGATGCGCGGATAAGCGCGTTTGCCTTCGAGCGATTCGATCAGGCCGGTTTCTTCGCCGCAAATGTAAGCGCCGGCGCCGCGATGAATGTAGATTTCGCAATCGAAATCGAGCCCGAGAATTTTTTTGCCTAACAAGTTCTTCGAGCGCGCTTCTTCGATGGCGCGCTCGAGGATTTTCGCGCCTTCGGGAAATTCGCCTCGGATGTAGATGTAGGCAGTCTTCACGCCGAGTGCGAAGGCCGCGATCAACATGCCCTCGATGAGTTGATGCGGATCCTGGTGAATGATGTAGCGATCCTTGAAGGTGCCGGGCTCGGATTCGTCGGCGTTGCAGATGAGATAGACCGGCTTCTTTTCGTCGGGCTTGATAAAGCCCCACTTCAGGCCGCAGGGAAAACCCGCGCCGCCACGGCCGCGCAGGCCGGAGGTTTTCACTTCGTTGACGATGTCGGCGCGCGACATCGTCACAGCTTTCTTCAAGTCTTCGTAACCGCCGTTCTTGAAATAACAATCGATGTCGTTCGTGAAATTCTCGCGTCCGATGTTTTGGAAAATGAGCCGATGCTCGAGCTGATGCGGTTGAGGACTACTCGTTAGGGGATTTTGCGTGAGAATATTCGTGGCGGCGTGCGGTTGGACGTTTTCGTGTAACTCATCCTGCACCATGCAAACCGGCGCGGTGCCGCAGCTGGCAAGGCATTCGACAAACTCGATGCTATAATTTCCGTCCGCGCCGACCGAAACGGGATTGTGCATGCCGCTGTGATGCAGATCGATTCCAGTGACCGCCGCGAGTTGATCGCGCAGTTGATAACTGCCGGCCATCGCGCAACTCAGCGTGCGACAAACGCGCAGATGTTTTTTTCCGGCAGGCGTCTGTCGATACATCGGATAAAATGTCACCAACTCGAGAATATTGATCGGTTGGAGTCCGAGCTTCTCTGCGATCCACAACACGCCGTCGTCGCTGATAAATCCGAAATGTTCCTGCCACAGATGCAATAGTGGCATGGACGCGCTGCGTTTCCGATCGGCCGGATAACGTGCGATCGCTTTGTCCATTTCCCGCTCCAGCTCGGCGGGAATGATGTCGGTCGTCGAAGCCACGCGCTCGCTAATGGTTCAGGGTGGACTCCTTGGATTCCACTTTGTCGTCCCGAAATGTTACGGTGACGCTGTCTTTCCCTTGCGTGTAAAGGTAGGTCGTCTTTTTCATTCCGAGGAGGTCCTTTGTTTCGACGTTAGTGGGCGGGCCGAGAATGGACTCGACCTGTTTTTTCGCCATTCCTCTTTCCACCTGGTCGACATTGGCTTTGCGCAAACGCCGGCTCGGCTGACAACTTGTTAGGCCGATCAGCGCGCAGCTCGCCACGATAAGAAAACGCGAGGCAATTTTCATCGCGGCGCGTCTAATAACTCAACGCTCGCGGCCGAGGTTGGTATCTTTGCTGTCAACCTCGTCGTTTTTGAAAGTGACGATTGCGAAACGCGCACCCTCTTCCCACCGGTAGGTCGTCTTTTTAAAGATGAGCACGTCCTTCGTTTCGGCTGTGGTGGGTTTGCCGAGAATGGTTTCCACCTGCGCCTTCGACATGCCCATTGAAACTTGATCGTAGTTGGCGGTCGTAAGTTTCGAGCCGCTCAGGGTCGCGCGATTGCAGCTGGAAAAGGCGAAAAGCGTTGCGCAGAAAATGAGCGCGAAGGTTTTTGGTAATTTCATGGAACTCATCTGTCGCATTCGCCCATGACGAAGTCCAGACTGCCGAGGATAGCGACCACATCGCTGAGACTCGAGCCAGGCAACAACTCCGGTAAAATGCTGAGATTTACAAAGGAGGGGGAGCGGATCTTCAGCCGATGCGGCACGCCACCGCCGCGACTGTTGATATAAAAGCCGAGTTCGCCTTTCGGATTTTCCGCGCCGAAATAAATTTCACCGGGCGGCGCATCGAGTCCTTCCGTCACGACGATGAAGTGGTGGATGAGTTCTTCCATCTTCGTCATGACGTGGGCTTTCGGCGGCGGCATATTTTTCCAATCGGAAACGTTAATCGGGCCGCGGGGCATGTTATCCATCGCCTGCCGCAGGATGCGCGCGCTCTGCCGCATTTCTTCCAACCGAACGAGGTATCGATCGTAAGCATCGCCCGCTGAACCGACGACAACTTCGAAATCGTAGTTCTCGTAGTCAAGGTAGGGATGCTTGCGGCGCAGATCGTGTTCCATGCCGCTGCCGCGCAGATTGGGTCCGGAGATTCCGTAGGCAATGGCGCGATCTTTTTCGATGACACCGATATCGCGCGTGCGATCGACGAAAATGCGATTGCGCGTCAGGAGTCGATCGGTTTCATCGACCACCGGAATGAATTCATCGAGAAACTTGCGCAGCTGCGGAAAGAAAGTGTCGGGCAGATCGCGTGTTTGCCCACCGACGCGGGTATAGGAGGTGGTGAAACGTGCGCCGCAGATCACTTCGCACATGTTGTAGATCTTCTCCCGCTCGGTGAAGGTGTACATGAAGACAGTGAGGGCGCCGAGGTCGAGCGCCATGGCGCCGATGCCTAACAAGTGCGCTTGGATGCGTGCGAGCTCGCAGCAAATAACGCGAATCGCTTTCCCTCGCGGCGGCAATTCCCAGTTCATCAACTTCTCGACTGCAAGCGCGTAGGCGACATTGTTCGCCAGCGGCGCGAGATAATCCAGCCGATCCGTATAGGGAACGAACTGATTGTACTGCATGTTCTCGGCGATCTTCTCATCGCCGCGATGCAGGTAGCCAACATCCGGGGTCGCTTTGGTGATGATTTCGCCATCCATTTCCAAGACGAGGCGCAAGACTCCGTGCGTCGCCGGATGCGACGGCCCCATGTTCAGGATCATCTTCTCGCCGATGTCCTCGCTGAGCGGCGCCAGCTCTTTTTCCGCCTGCGCTACGCGCGTTAACGGATCGGGATTTTCAATTTCGCGCGTCGTAACAGCCATGATGCAGAGGTGCGTTTATGCTCGCGACAGCGCATGGCCACGCAAGCGCAAAAAAAAATGCGCGAAGAAGATCGCGCACTCTCGGCACCGCGGCCCGATTACCGCGGTGCGATTAGGAATTAACTAACCGATCACAGTTCTTTCCAATACGCCTGGAATGGCTCGACCCGGCGAGACACCCGTGCGTCCTGGAAGAATTTTATTAGATGCTGACGGCCCACCGTCGTATCACCCGCCTGGAGAGACGAGGGATCCAAACGCCATTTCATGGCACCACGTAGCGCGACTTCGTCGAGACCGGCGAAACCGCTGCTGCGCAGAATGTGCGCGTCTCTTACCTGACCGTTACTCTCGAATACTAAACCGAGCACCACCGAACCGGACCACGCTTGATCAAGGACCGTGCGTGGCAGCGCTGGCGCTGGTTTCGAGGCCCATTGAGCGTGCGCCGAGCTCGCCGCAAAAAGCGAGACTACGGCTACAACCACTCCACCGGCCACGATTCGAGACCATCTTGTTAACTGCAGTTGTTGGCTCATGCCCGCCATTTTGGGAATTTCCCACAGAAAACACAAGGCAAATCATAGGGACTAAAATCCCGACGATTTCGGACTTCCGATCCGCGCTCGCTCTGCCAAAATTTTGCGGTTAGCTGTCGGCATGAGAAAAATCGCGCTTCTCTTTTCGGGCCAGGGTGCACAAGCCGTGGGGATGGGGAACGACCTGGCCGCGCAATTTCCAGTCGCAGCTGAGATTTTCGAAAAGGCCGATGCAATTCTTGGCCGCAAGCTGAGTGAGGTTGCGTGGCATGGCCCCCTCGATAGCCTAACGAGAACTGGGAATTGTCAGCCGGCCCTGTATGTCCACGGCCTCGCTTGTTTGGCGGCCTTGCGCGAGCGCGTACCGGATTTGCAAATTGAGGCGGCCGCCGGCCTCTCGTTAGGCGAATGGACCGCGCACGCCGCGTCAATGACCTTCGATTTCGCGATCGGTTTGAAGTTGGTCGAGCGACGCGGCCAGTTCATGGAAGCGGCGTGCGACGCCACCGCGGGTGCGATGGCAGCGATGATTGGCGCGGATGAAACGGCCGTGCGCGCGCTCGCCAGCGACACCGATGTCGATGTGGCGAATCTAAATGCGCCGGGCCAGATCGTGATTTCCGGAGAAGCCTCGAAAGTCGAATTGGCTGTCTCGTTGGCCAAAGAACACGGCATCCGTCGCGCGACGCTCTTGAATGTCGCGGGCGCGTATCACTCGCGTTTGATGAACAGCGCTTACCTCTCGTTAGGCGAAGCGCTGCTGGAGGCGGAATTGCAAATGCCGCGCTTTCCGGTGGTCAGCAACGTCACCGGCAGACCAGCGGAAACGCTGCCGGAAATTCGCCGCACTTTGCAGGATCAAGTTACGGGAACGGTGCGCTGGACTGATTGCATGGAATGGATGCTGAATCGGGGCTGCGATTTGTTCCTCGAGCTGGGACCCGGCGGTGTGCTGGCGGGGTTGTTGCAACGGACGCGCAAAGGAACAGAAGTGATCAGCGTGAGCGGCGCGGCTTCGGTGGAAGCCTGCGCGGTGAAGTTGCGCGCGCTCTAGCCGCGACAAAACGAGAAACGGCGGCTGCGTTACCACAGCCACCGTTGCACTCGTTGCGTTCCGATGAGGTCGGGCGGGGGATAGCCGGTTCGGTCGGGAGTTACCCGCTGAAATGGACACGCTTTTTAAATACTCGCGCGGTCGGCGCCTCCGCCTTCCCGGGCGGCTGGGGGCACTCCGATCAGTGGAACCTCTGGGTCAAAGGAACGGACCCGCACCCAGCGCCGCCCATAGGGCAATGCGGCGACGAGTGCCCGACCTACGAGGGCCCGGATGCCCATCTGGACATGCCCGACGGCAAATACTTCGATCTCTACGAGGACACCGGTCACTACGTGTTCTTATACGGTGCCGATCCGAAGACAGGCCTGCTCGACGTCGTGCCCGCAGGGTCTAACGGATATGATGTTTACCTGACCGACGGCGGCGTGGTCCATTTCACGGTCGTGAGTGTTAGCTACCATGGCATTATGACCACGGTCGCCAGCAGCATCGCTGATCCCTACGGCCAGGTAACCACCTTTAGCTATGATAGCTCAAACCGGCTGATCCGGGTGACGGAACCGGGAGGCCGCTACTTACAGATCAATCGCACGAGCAACGGCGGCATAACCGGTGTGCAGGCCTATGATGGCCGTGGCAACCTGACCCAGACCGTCGCCTACACCTATAGCACGCTGAACTTTGCCAATAGCTACGGACCGGCGCCTTACCTCACCCAGGTGGATTACGACGACGGCAGCCACGCCTACTACACCTACCAGAGCGCCAATGTCGTGGGGCTCGGCGGTGCGCCCGGCATAATCAAGACCTGCGACGATCCGCGCTTTGCCGGGCCGATGAAAAGGATCGAATACCAATTTGCCACGGGCAATAACAACCCGCAGTTCACCTGGGGGCAGATCAAGGCGGAAAAGAACTCCACTACTCATCAGATCGTTTCGCAGGTCACTTATCCAAGCTATCCCGGAGTAAACCCGCCCACCGACCCCGGGCAGTATCTGCGCACCGAAACCCGGGGCGACGGCGCTGTGCGCACCTTCCAGTACTATGGGGAGATCACTTACACCGACTTTCAAGGTCACATCAGCCACAACCAGTATGACGCCATCTTCACCGATGCGCGCGGTAATGTGACGACAATTCCGCGCAACCGAGCCTACCAGATTACCTCCATCACCCACCCCGATAACTCGGTCGCCTACAACCAATACCTCAACGACATCTACCTCATCTCCCACACGGATGAGCGCAGGGCCTACGATGGCGACCCCGCCTACACCACCTACTACGATCGCGACGGGAACCACCGCATTTGGCGCACGCGCTACCCCGATGGGAGCAGCGAGCAGTTCACCTACAATAACTTCGGCGAAGTGCTGACCCACACCATGAGCAACGGCGCGGTCGAGACCAATACCTACGATGGCCGTGAATAGCGGCAACCAGTCGCAAGCATCATGCCAGCGACGAACAGTAACTAAGTGCGTGCGCCAGCTTCTTGAGCGGTGCCGGGCACAATGACCGTGCGAAGCTCTTGTATCCATCCAGGCGTTGCAATTAAAGGTCCACCCACTCCATCAACTTGTCCCCGCCAACCGGGGCTGCCGTCCTTAAGGTATCTTTCAACCACGGGAGCCTTGCCAAGCGAGTTAGCAACACGACTGGTGCACGCTATCTGGCCTCAGGGTAACGAAATCTGTTCGACAGCGCAAACTTCGCGCGTCGCCATGCGACATCCGCTGCCATCGACGACACTGTGCGCGTTATTTTGCCGGGTCGCGGTGGCTCATAGAATAGGAAAAGAGAATAGGAAAAGGGGTCAGACCCGCCTTTCGTCAACTCCCATTCGATCGCGTCTAGAATTTCGTAACGAATCCGCGAAAAGCGAACACTCGTGATTCTAAAAAGCCGATAAGATTCCGTCCGCGCGCTTTTGCCGTCGTTGAAGCGCGGCAAACGAAGAACCCGGGGTCAGTCTGCGAGTCTTGGGCGTTGCTGGGCGCATTTGCGACTGATTTGATTCTAGTTTGATAGCGAGAGAAAGGCCGAAGGGTGGGCTTCAGAATTTCGATCTCGCTCCGTCAGCGGGCGAACTGGTAACGAGTGGTTAACACGATGCGCACCCGGCAATCACGAGAAGCTTTTCAGGTCGTCTTCGCCATCGCCACTCTGCTGGTAATTCCGGCGACGCTCACTTTGCGGCACGTGGCGCGCTTCGGATACACCTGGAGTTTGTCGCTCTTCATCATTCCAATCGCCGGGCTCGCGTGGTGGTTCACTCGTCGGTCCGATCTGCAATTTCCGCGTGCTGCTTTCTGGCGAACGATCGCGGTCCTCGCCCCGCCCGGATTTCTTCTCGATCTGCTTTTCGGCAACACCTTCTTCGTTTTCCCGAATAAGGAAGCGACGCTTGGCTGCAACATTCCCGCCATCGGCGGCCCCATTCCTATAGAAGAATTCGTCTTCTATTTCACCGGGTTCGTTCTCACGCTGCTGAGTTACGTCTGGTGCGACGAATATTGGATGGCGGCTTACAACGTGCCCGACTACAAAGACGCGGCCAAAGGAATTCCGCGCATCGTTCGGTTTCATTCCGCCTCCGTCTTCCTCGGCGCGCTTCTTGTTGTCAGCGCGATCGTCTATCGAAAAATATTCTCCGGCGCGCCGAGCGGATTCCCCTGGTATTTCGTCTATCTGGTTTGCGTCTCGTTCATTCCTTCGGCGGGCTTTCTGAAAACTGCGCAGAGTTTTATTAACTGGCGCGCTTTCAGTTTTACCTTCTTTCTCCTGCTGCTCATTAGCCTGCTTTGGGAAGTCACACTCGCTTTGCCTAACGAGTGGTGGAACTTTCGCGAGGAAACGACGATCGGTCTGCGCATCGGCGCCTGGTCTAATTTGCCGATTGAAGAACCATGCGTCTGGATGGCGGTGAGCTTCACCACCATCATCGTTTACGAAGTGATCAAAATCTGGAAGGCGCTCGGCCGGCGCGCGCTGTGCGCGTTCTTCGGAGTTGCTGATTAAACGCGCAAAGCTGTAACTTCGCCGCGCATGACCATTCCAGAGCGAATCGATTCCGATTTGAAAGACGCGATGCGCGCGAAAGAAGCCGCCAGGCTCGGCGTCCTGCGCATGCTGAAAGCGGCCGTGAAGAATGCCGCGATCGAAAAAGGCGGCGCCACCGCGACACTCGACGATGCGGAGGCGACGCAGGTGATTCGCAAGCAAGTGAAGCAGCGACAGGATTCGATTGAGCAATTTGAAAAAGGCGGACGGCCGGAATTGGCGGCGAAGGAAAAAGAGGAGCTGGCAATTTTGAATTCGTATCTGCCGCAGGCGATGAGCAGCGAAGAGTTAGCGCAAGTAGTGCGCGAAACGATTACCGAGACTGGTGCGACATCGCGCGCGCAAATGGGCGTGGTCATGAAAGCGCTGCAGACGAAACTGGCCGGCCGCGCCGACGGTAAGACTTTGAGCCAGGAAGTGCAGCGGCAGCTCGGCGCCTAACGAATGCTGTCAGCGATCATCGTGGCCGGCGGCAGCAGTCGTCGCATGGGTTTCGATAAAACTTTCGCGCTGATCAATGGCCGGCCAGTGATTGCGCATTCGATCGCGGCCTTCGAAGCCACTCCGTCGGTTGTCGAAATCATTCTCGTCGGGCGCGAGGATCGCGTGGGCGAACTGCTCGAGCTGGCGGCACACGAAAGCTTTCGCAAAGTGACAAAAGTCATCGCGGGCGGAACGCATCGCCAGGATTCAGTGGCGAATGGATTACAGGCCATGCGCAGCGACGCGCAGTTCGTGGCCGTGCATGATGCAGCCCGACCACTCGTTAGGCCGGAACAGATCGAAGCAGTTGTCGCACAAGCGCGAAAGACCGGTGCGGCTGCATTGGCGGCGCCCGTCAAAGACACCATCAAGCAAGTTGATCCGAAGTTTTTTGTCTCTGGCTCAGTCTCGCGCGAGGGCCTTTATGCGATGGAGACGCCGCAAATTTTCGCGGTCGACCTCTTGCGCCGCGCCTACGAGGCGGTGAAACAAAACGAGATCGTGATCACGGATGAAGCTTCCGCGGTCGAACGGCTCGGGCATAAAGTCCTGCTCGTGCCTAACGAGCAGATCAATCTGAAGATCACGTTTCCGGACGACCTGAAACTCGCGGAAATGATCCTGACCGGGCGCCGCTGATCACCACGCCGGCAATGGATGCGCATCGAGAACGAACTTGGCCATCGGGGCGACATCGTTCCGTTTGAAACTGCGACTGCGTCGCAGTTTTCCGGCTTGTTCCAAATCAGCTACGCGGATAAGATCGCCGTTTTTCCAAACCCACGCATCGGCGTTGTAAGGGCCGACGCGCCGCGGATTCGTCCAATGATGAATGGAAATGAGACGGTCGGTAATGGCCGCGGCGATGTGCATCGGTCCGCTATCGACGCTGATCACGAAATGCGCGGCACGAATCAGCCGGATCAATTCCAGCAGCGTGGTTTGATTCGTTAGTTCGACGCAATTGTCCGGCGGATTCAATTTGCGCGTGGATCGGCCGACGACCACCACGCGCGCCGGCGCGAAGGCGTAACAGAAAGCCTCGATCACATCATTGGAAATCGATTTACGATTTCCGCGCGCGAAGGGGTGCAGCAAAATAAACGGCGGATGTTCGTCGAAACGCGGCAGATGATCGCCTGTCGGCAAAGGACAACGCAAAGCTTCGGCGATGTTTGCGCCGAAGGCCTCGGCCAGTTTCAGATAGCGCTCAACCGCGTGCTCCGTGCGACTCACTTTCGCGGCGTGATGATAAAACAGACGCGAGCCTTCGCGCGCGTCGCTCATTCCCCAAATTTCCTTTGCGGCGCTAATTTTCGCGATGAGGGCGCTCCGCAGCAGGCCTTGAAAATCGATCGCTACGTCGGGCCGCATCGCGCGCGTTTTCTTTAACCACGGCAACAAGCTGCGCGGTGCGCCGAGACCGGAAAATTCGCCGCGCGGGAAAATGTGAACGTGATCGACATCGCGATTGCCGCGCAAGATCGAGGCCCATTCCGGATTGATGACCCAGGTAATTTCCGCATCGGGATTGGCATCGCGAATAGCGGCGACCGCGGGCAGGGTGTGCACGATATCACCGAGCGAACTCGGTTTGATAATGAGAATCGATTTGCGGTGAAGGTTCACCGCTAGCGGCCCAGTTCCAAACGTTCCGCGAGGAGTCGCGGCAATCCCGCTTTGATGATCTTTTGTTGCGCGGTCGCCAGATCGTATTTCACCCGGCGTTGCTGAACGACGTTGCGGTCGGTGTGGTAAATGCAGTAGGCCGCGCGCGGATCACCGTCGCGAGGCTGTCCCACGCTTCCAGTATTAATGAAATACTTTTTGCCCGGTTCGATCATGAGTTGTTCGGTCACGATGCGTTTCACTCCTTCATCGCGGACGAAAGCGCCCGCGACATGCGTGTGTCCAAAAAAACAAACAGGCGTGTGCTGATAAGTGAAACTCGCGACCGCATCGAGATTCTTGAAGACGTAACCCCATTCGCCCGGTGTATCGAGGGTCGCGTGCACGATGGTAAAATCGCGCACCTGCCGAATCATACGCAGACCCGCGAGCCATTCCTTATCTTCTTCGGTCAAATGCTCGCGCGTCCAGTTGATCGCTTGTTCAGCGAGATCGTTGAAATCGCGTGACGACGAACCGAGACAGGCCTGCTCGTCGTGATTCCCTTTGACCGTGGGACAATCGAGTTGCCTAACGAGTTCTACACATTCATGCGGGTTGGCGTTGTAACCGACCAGATCGCCCAGGCAGACGTAATGCGTGCACTCGTTAGACTGCGCGTCCTGCATAACAGCTTCGGCCGCCTCGAGGTTGCCGTGAAGGTCGCTGAAAATCGCAATGCGCATTGAAGGATAAAGCTAGCGCGCCGCATCCGGAATGCGCTGGTCGAGCGGGATGTTGAGCTTTTCTTCGAGAAATTTCAAACGCGCGATCAAACTCGGCAAACGTTCGTGTTCACCTTCGTCGTAAAGCGCGCGCAGCCGATCGTAAGCTTCACGCTCGCGCCCTTCGCAATAGGAAAGTTCGTAGGCGGAGAAACGCTTTACATAACTCATCGCTCCCGGTTTCTGGGAGGCGGCTAGAAAATAGTCCGAGGCACGTTCGTGGTCCTTGTATTTGTCGCGGAACAAACGTGCCAGCGCTTCGCAGAGCTTCGCGGAATCGGGATTATTGCGAATTCCGTCTTCCAGAAAATCGCGACCGAGATCGAAGTACTCGCGCTGTGCTTTCATGCGGCGCGCCTGGCTTGGTTGAGCTTGATCATGCAAGGCCGCCGTGCTCGCATTCCACGCCATGTGCCACGCCGCCATATCCCAGAAGAGAATGGCGTGTGGCTGCAGAGTCGTCACCTCTCGAAACAGTAAGAGCACGCGCGGCCAGTCTGTGCGTTCCCAGGCAACGTGCGCCTGGATGAACAAGACATCGGCGACCAGCGCGCGAAACCCGCTCAAGGCCGCGATAAATCCCAGTTGTCCGATTTGCTCGCGCGAGCCGATGTTAAGTGAGGTCGATTGCAGGTTGTGTTTGACGCGCGCGTCGTAAATGGCGTGCTCAGCCGGCAGTCGCAGCGCGCCAAAAAACAACAAGGCAGCCAGAACAAGCGCGGTTCTCATAGTTCCCTCCCAGCGAAGACGGCCGTCGCGAGCAGCAGATACAGCACTATATAGAAACATCCGAGAAGCGCCGTTTTCACAAAGAGCATATGCGGAATTGCCGCACCTAAAGCGACATCGTCGGCAAAATTAAATAGCTGCAAGTCGGGAAACACGAGCGCCACGACTGCGAGAAAAGTGCGACTGAGCCAGCCGTCGCCGCTTTGTTCCTGCAACCAAAACTCACGCGCCGTCGCCTGCAGGTGACCGATAAAATAAACGAAGACGCTGACGACGACGGCGAAAATGTTGCTGGTGGCAAAGGTGGAAATGAAAAGCGTGAGTGCAGCGAGCAGACAAGATTTCAGATAAATGATCGCGATGCCAGGAACGAGATTGCGATTGAAACTAGCCGAACGGATTTCGTTGACTGCGTCACTGATTTGTTCGGCGGAAGCGCCGGTCAGTTGCCGTGTTGTTTCGAGGAGCGCTCCGTGTTCGCGCAAATAGAGCACGGCGAAGAAGAGGATCGTCATCAGGCCGGTGCTGATCGCCAAAAAAAGAATCGCGCCGATTAATTTGCCTAACAAGTACTCGAAGCGCGGGACCGGCTTCGCGAGAATGGTGTAGATCGTGCGATTTTCGATGTCGTGCGGAAGCATTCCGGCCGTGGCGAGAATGGCGAGGAGCGAGGTGAAAATGCTCATGGCGCCCAAGGCAATGTCTTTCAGCACCTGGAACTCCTGCTGAAAAGTGAGGCGTGCCATGAAGGCGGAACTGCCAATGATGAGCGCCGCGAAAAGCAGGAGAAAGTAGAAAACTTTCTGGCGCGTCAGCTCGAGCAGCGTGTTCGAGGCGAGCGCGGCGACGCGGCGCAGTCGTGCCCCCATACCGGGTTTGATGACGGCGGGCGCAGCCTCCATGAGTGGATTAGGTAAAACGATTCAACCGAATGCGAGCCCGAACTCCGCGGGGGACTTTTGAACAACGCACGGTATTGAGGGCCTAAGCATGTCCGCAAATTTTACGGAATCCTCGCGCAATTCTGGTAAAAGCGAATTCCATAGGAATTTTTAACAAGCATCTAATCAATCACTTAGGGTCGGTGTCACGGTGCTTTTTTAACCTCGGCACGGTGACTGCTAACCTTTCCACATCCCCTATGAAAAATCGTTTATCCTCCTGTTTGCTCTCAATAATCGCTTCGGCACTGGCAGCTCAGATTTCTATTGCCTCACCCTTTTCGAATGGCAACTTCGATACCGGCTCCCCGACTAACGGTCTGCTCAACAGCGGGGACTCTGTCTCGATCCCGTCTTGGACCACGGGCGGTCCCAGTCAGACCCTCGAGTTTAACACCAATTTCAATGGCCAGACCGCCCAGTCGGGAGCCAACTTCATCAGCTTCGGTCACAACGGCACAACTGGTGGCACGCTTTCGCAGACCTTCGACACGATCGTGGGTGCCGTCTACCAAGTCAGCTATTTTGTAAGCCGCATCCAAGGCGGCACATCTGCACAATCGATGAGCGTGTCGGCTTTCGTCGGAACCAGTGCAGTCTTGTTGAACAGTGCGGCGACCACGATCCCAGACGCAGGCCAGAATAACGTGTGGACCGCAGGCACCGGCCTGACTTTCACCGCGCTCAGTAACACAACCACGTTGCAATTCCTGGACACGACACCTGCCGGTGGCGGCGTTGATTCCAACTGGGCCCTCGACACAGTCGGTGTGATCACGGCCCGCGGCCCCAGCAATGGTGTTCCGGAAAGTGGCAGCACCCTCGCTCTGACGGCTCTGTCGCTTCTCGGCCTTGTCGCGAGCCGCCGTTGGTTCGCGCGTGCGCACTAACAAGTAATTAGTTTTACCTACAAATGCCACGGGTTCCGCCCGTGGCATTTTTTTTTTGGCCCTTCTTCTCGTGTCGCACTCAAGAAGAGATCCTCCAGCGTGGCGCGTGATTTTTTCCGGGAGACGACCCGCCCATCGCGCGCCGAAATGAACTGATCCACTTGCTGCGCCAACTCAGGGGGACCGTTTTCGTAAATGATCTCGGTTTGGTTTTCGATCGCCAGCAATTCGTCGACGGCGCCTTCGCGCACGAGCACGCCGTCCGCCAGGATGCCGATGCGATCGCAAACTTCCTGCACGTGTCCGAGCAAATGCGAGGAAAGAAGAACGGTGGCCGCGTCGTTTCAAATCCAAAATGAGGTCGCGAATTTCGCGCGTGCCTGCTGGATCAACCCCGGCCGTCGGCTCATCCAAGACGAGAAGTTTCGGCTCGTGCACGAGCGCCTGCGCGAGGCCGATGCGTTGTAACATTCCTTTGGAATAGCCGCCCAGGCGCCGATCTCTAGCACTCGTTAGGCCGACCAGTTCCAACAATTCATCCACGCGTTTTTTCAAATCGCGAGGAGGCAAGCCGCTGAGCTTTCCATAAAAATTCAGCATCTCTCGCGCGGTAAGATATTTCGGAAAGTAGGGACTCTCCGGGAGGAAGCCGACTTCTTCGCGGCTGCTGACATGAGAACTGTCGCGTCCGAAAATCTTCGTCTGTCCCTTCGTCGGACTAACGAGTCCAAGAATTATTTTTAGCGTTGTGCTCTTGCCCGAACCATTCGGTCCGAGCAATCCATAAACCTGCCCGGGGGCTACATTCAGATTGAGATCGCGCAGCGCGACAATCGATTTTCGCTGGAAAGGCAGCGGAAATATTTTGGTAACGCCGATGACGGCGACGGCCGGTTCACTCATGCCGAATCTCGAATCCGCGCGTGGCGGGCGGCGCAACCAGAGGCGCTTCCGTTTGCTTCTTGATGTGCGCGCGCAATTCGCTTTGCCCGATTGCTTCCAGAAACGCGTCCACTTCATCCGCGTCGCCTGCTGCCTGAAGTTCCACGCGGCCATCGGGCAGATTGCGCACCGAGCCGGTCACATCAAATCCATGCGCTATTCGTTTTACCGACCAGCGGAAACCAACACCCTGCACATGGCCTTCATAAAACACCTGCTTCGCAATCATGACTCGTTCCGGAGCCTAACGAGTGCTGGGCCGCGCGTCGAGCGAGCCTCTACTGCGGCGAGGGCTCGGAGGTCGGTGGCGGCAGATCCGGATCGGGCAACGTCTCTGGCGGTGGCGGCTCGGTCAGTCGAAAACTGAGATTTTCTCGGGCCGGACTAGGCGGCGGCGCGGTCAAAGCAGCGACCAGGGTGGGGGGCGCCGGTTTGATGTCTTCACTCGCGACATAACCTTGTTTCGAAGTGCCGACCAATTGCACTTTGCAATAACCAAACGACGGACGAATCAGCGTCATGAGCGTATCGTGCGGCAGCGTTTCGTCGGGTCCATTTCCCTGTTGCGGGCCGTAACGATAAAACGACGCCTTCGGCGAGCTGACCGCGAAATATTTCTCGCCGGTTTTCTTGAGCTCAACGCCTTTCGTAGCGCAGGAAGTGAAAGCGACGGACGAAAGAAGAACAACCGCGATGGCAGGCAATCCGCGCCTAACGAATGCAACGTCGGACGGCCATTTCATTTGTAAGAGTAAACCAGACAATAAGTGCTGGCTTCTCCATCCGCCGGTGTGATTGCGACAAAATATTGCCCGCTGATTGTCGGGGCGAATCCGGCCGCCGCTTTTTCTTCATCCTCGTAGGATTCAGCCGTCAGCGGTTTCCCGGATTCGTCGAAGAGTTGCACCGTAAATTTTTTTGCGGTCGGACTCGCGCCCACCGAAAACCAATACTGATTTCCGGCGTAAAGATTAACCGCGACCAGCGCCTGCTCGCCGTTCTTGATCCGCCCCGACCAATGACCGTCGCGCAGCTTGAAACCGTCGTTGGAAAATGCGCCGGCCAAATCGAGCGCGACCTTACGAGCGTCCACCTGGCTATCGGTCTCGGCCCCGCGGAGGAGCAAGGCGCTGGCGATTAAGACACAGAGCGAGATTTTCATTTCGCGTCGCGCTTGTTTTGGATTTCGCCCATCAATTTCGTCACGGCCTCGTTTAGCTTCTTCACTTCCTCAGCAGTAGGAGTGCCAGAGAAGGTGACGAGCTTTTCAATCTCGGCCAGCTGATCGCTGACACTTTTGACTAGCGCGTCTTTTTGCAATTCGGGCGACATCTCTTTGACCTTCGTCTGAATGTAATCGACCAAGGCCGGCTGCCGCAGGACTTTTGCGCTGGCGTCGTTGTAGTTCGCAATGACCGAGCCGCTCACCACCTGGGTGCCGCGAATCCAACCGCCCAGACTAACGAGTATGACGTAGTCCTGATCTTGATTCGATTGCATGGACGTCTTCACTTCGTTCTGCGTCGCCTCCAATTCCTCCTGCAGCGCTTCCCATTGATTGTTCTCCGCGAAATCGTTGATGCTCTTGCCGCGGCCGAGCACGTTTTCACTCACCCCGAGCGCCTTGGCCAGTTTCAGAATATCAGCGCCGATATTTTTTACCTGCTGACTATCCTGCGCTTCAACCGCGATGAACCCATCCGCGATCAAGCCACCCAGATTGAGCGCGATCTGCGCGCGGTTGCTAAAAGTCGTGGGAATCGGCCCACGATACTGCCCGGACCAGTCAGTCTTCCCCGGCTTTTCCAAGGCCGCGAACAGTTCGCCCGGCGTGGGAATGGTGATCGTATCGCTCTTGATGGCCTTGGCCAATTGATCGGAAGTGAGCGAGCGGGAATCCGTCGCGCCCAGGCAAAAAGATGCGGCGACGAGCGCTATCGCGAAAGTTCCCAGCCGGAAAACCATGTGTCAGCCTATGCAGCCTTCTTCAGAATGCCAACGCGAATTCGAGCGCGCAGTGCGGGTGCCCGGTTCGAAAGATTGATTGAACTCCCCGGTCTGGCCACGCATCTTCAGCGGGATTTTTCATCATGGCGCGCACGAGCATCAACAAAATCATCGGCCGCGAGATCCTTGATTCGCGCGGGAACCCGACCGTGGAGGTCGATGTTTATTTGGATGGCGGTGCGTTTGGACGTGCGGCCGTGCCGAGCGGGGCGAGCACCGGCGAACACGAAGCTTGGGAATTGCGCGACGGGGACAAGAATCGTTACGGCGGCAAAGGTGTAACCAAAGCGGTGCGCGCGGTGAACGAAACAATCGCGCAAGGGTTGAAAGGCGCGGACGCACTCGATCAGGAAGCGATCGACAAAAAGCTGATCGAACTCGACGGGACGAAGAACAAAAAAAATCTCGGTGCGAATGCGTTGCTCGGCGTCTCGTTAGCCAACGCCCGTGCCGCCGCGGCGTTTTCTGGTCAGCCGCTCTTTCGTTATCTCGGCGGCGAGCGCGCGGTCACGCTGCCGGTTCCAATGATGAACATTTTAAACGGCGGTGCGCATTCCGACGCGCCGATCGATTTTCAGGAGTTCATGATTATGCCGAAAGGCGCGCCGAGTTTTGCGGAAGCGCTGCGTTACGGTGCCGAAGTTTTTCATGCGTTGAAAGACGTTTTGAAAAAACGCGGACTCTCCACCGCGATCGGCGATGAAGGCGGTTTCGCTCCCAAGCTCAACTCCGCGGAAGATGCGCTCGAGTCGATCGGAGAGGCGGTGGAAAAGGCGGGCTACAAATTTGGCGAGCAAATCTTCATCGCGCTCGATCCGGCTGCCTCTGAGTTCTACGACAAGGAAAGTAACGCCTACGTTTTCAAAAAATCCGACGGATCGAAGCGCAGCGCGGAAGAATTAATCGATCTTTACGAATCACTCGCGAAACGTTTTCCCATTATTTCGATCGAAGACGGTTGCGCGGAAAATGATTGGGCCGGATGGAAAAAACTGACGGAACGTCTCGGCGATCGCATTCAATTAGTCGGCGACGATTTGTTCGTGACCAATGTCGAGTTCCTGAAAAAGGGCATCGAGCAGGGCGTGGCAAATTCCATTCTGATTAAGGTCAATCAGATCGGCACGCTCACTGAAACGTTCGCTGCCATTCGTCTCGCCACGGAAAATAATTACACCGCGGTCATCAGTCATCGCTCCGGCGAAACGGAAGACACCACCATCGCCGACATCGCGGTCGCGACCAATGCGGGCCAGATCAAGACCGGTTCCCTTTGCCGAACCGATCGGGTGGCGAAGTACAACCGGCTCCTGCGCATCGCGGAAGAACTTGGTGACAAGGCCGTTTACGGCGGTAAGATGCGCGCATAGTGGATTACCCCGGCGACGGCGATTTCCGCGGACGACGCGAAGCATCGATTTGGCAGCAGCTCA
>JALZAX010000065.1 GCA_030948055.1 Verrucomicrobiota bacterium
GACTAACGACTCCAGGTCTAGATGGTTGGTCGGTTCGTCGAGTAGCAACAAATCGGGTTCCTGCACGAGCAAACGCGCCAGATGCGCGCGCATGACCCAGCCACCGCTCATCGTTTTCGCGGGCCGGTCGAAATCCGACTCGCGAAAGGCCAGCCCGTGCAAAATGCGTTTCGCTTTCGGCTCAATTTCCCAGTCCGTGTGCTCAGTAATCTTGCCAGAAGCGAGTTGCAGCACGGTTTCATCCGTGGCTGGCGCATTTTCCTGTGGAAGAAATCCAATCGTTGCGGCTTTCTCGACCGCAATTTTCCCGTCGTCCGGCAGCGCTTCGCCGAGAATGAGCGAGAACAAAGTCGATTTCCCCGCGCCATTCGGCCCGACCAAACCGACGCGATCGCCGCGATTTACCTGCAGCGAAGCGTCCTGGAAAAGCGTCCGACCGCCGAAGGCTTTCGTGACTTGAGAAATGGTCAGCATGAAAAATTAACCGCAGAGATCGCAGAGGACGCGGAGAAAAGAAAATTGTTTTGGACTCTGCGTCCTTTGCGATCTCCGCGGTAATAATTGCCGCCTTCTCCGAAGAAGGTTATGGCCAATGGGTATGAAATCGTTTCTGCGCTGCGCTGTCGCTCTTCTCTTCTCTTCAAGTTTCGTCCAGGCGAAAGAGCCGGAAAAGCCGTTCGCTTATCCGTCTGCGCCGAAGAGCGAGCAGACCGACGATTATCACGGAACAAAAGTGGCCGATCCATACCGGCCGTTGGAAGACGCCGACTCGGATGAAACGAAAAAATGGATCGAGGCGGAAAACAAACTTACTTTCGATTACCTCGCGACGATCTCGGAGCGCCCGAAAATCAAGGCGCGGCTGACGAAACTCTGGGACTACGAAAAATTCGGGGTTCCATCGCACGAGGGCGGCAAATTTTTCTTCACTAAGAACAGCGGGCTGCAAAATCAAAGCGTTCTCTATGTGACGCCGGATTTGCCGGGCGAGCCGAGCGTTCTGCTCGATCCGAATACGCTTTCGAAAGACGGCACTACTGCGCTGAGCGGAACCGCCGTAACCGAGGACGGCAAGCTGCTCGCCTACGGACTGGAAGTGGCCGGTTCCGATTGGCAGGAATGGAGAGTGCGCAATGTCGCGACCGGCAAAGATCTTGAGGACAAACTCGAGTGGATCAAATTTTCCAACGCTGCCTGGACGCACGATGGCTCAGGATTTTTCTACAGTCGCTACGACGCACCGACCGCCGATCAGCTAAAGGCGGCAAACTATTTTCACAAACTCTATTTCCACAAACTCGGCACGCCGCAGAGTGACGACTCGTTAGTCTACGACCGGGCCGACCACAAAGAATGGCTCTTCACTCCGCAAGTCACGGACGATGGCGCCTATCTCATCATTAACGTTTCGCACGGCACCGATCCGAAGAATCAGATCTTTTACAAGGACCTGCGCGCGCCGGATGCGACAGTCGTCGAGCTGCTGAACAAGGAAGACGCGCAATATGAGTTCCTCGATAACGACGGCGGCACTTTCTGGTTTCGCACCAATCTGAAGGCGCCGCGTGCCCGGATCATTGCGATCGACACGACGAACTCTGGCGAGATCAAAGAGCTCGTCGCGGAAAGTCCGGACAAGTTGGAGACCGTCAGCGTTGTCGGCGACCGTTTCATCGCCAACTATCTCAAGGACGCGCATTCACTCGTTAGGCTCTTCGATCTTACCGGGAAACCTTCGGGTGAAATTGCCTTGCCAGGGCTCGGTAGCGCAAACGGTTTTACCGGCAAACGCAAAGAGAAGGAGACGTTTTATAGCTACGTCAGCTACACAGAGCCTCCGACGATTTTTCGCTACGACCTAACGAGTGGTAAGAGCGCGGTCCTATTTCGTCCCAAGATCGATTTCAAATCCGATAATTTCGTTACCGAGCAGATTTTTTATCAGAGCAAAGATGGCACGCGTGCGCCGATGTTCCTGACTTATCGGAAAGGCCTGAAGAAGGACGGAAACACCCCGACATTTTTAACCGGCTATGGGGGATTCGATATTTCAAATCTGCCAGGCTTCTCACCGACAGCCGCGACCTGGTTGGAAATGGGGGGCATTTATGCGGTGGCGAACCTGCGCGGCGGTGGCGAGTACGGCGAAGAGTGGCATCTCGCCGGCACGAAACTACAAAAGCAAAACGTCTTCGATGATTTCATCGCCGCGGCCGAATGGCTGATCGCGAACAAATATACTTCCACGCCGAAGCTCGCGATCAGTGGAAGAAGTAATGGTGGCTTGCTCGTCGGCGCCGCGCTCACGCAACGTCCCGATCTCTGGGGAGCGACGCTGCCCGGCGTCGGCGTGATGGACATGCTGCGCTTCCAGAAATTCACCATCGGCTGGGCCTGGGCCTCCGATTACGGATCGTCCGATGATCCCGATCAATTCAAGGCGATCTACAAATATTCGCCGCTGCACAACATCAAACCGGGAACGAAATATCCGCCCACGCTCGTCTCGACGGCCGATCACGACGATCGCGTATTTCCCGGACACAGCTTCAAGTTCGCCGCCACCCTCCAGGCGGCGCAGGCCGGACCAGCGCCCGTCTTGATTCGCATCGAAACACGCGCCGGACATGGCGCAGGCAAACCGACATCGAAAGTAATCGAAGACGTGACCGATCAGCTTTCGTTCCTGGTCAAGAATCTCGGAATGAAGATTCCGTTCTGAACCACTCGTTAGGCGGTGGATGGTCATCCTGAGCCGCGCAGACGGCGAAGGATCCCACGCCGGAACTAGCGATTAACGCGCATCCTAGCGCATGCATCCGATAGCTTTGACGAGATCCTTCGGCGTGCTCCGCGAGCCTCAGGATGACAGTTGGAGAGCGTTAGGCCAATGAGTCCGCGAGCAACTCCGCCATGTGTTTCGGTTTCACCGGCGTGAGATGTTCGATTTGATGACGACAGCTGGTACCGGAGGCAACGATCGTACACTCGTTAAGCTGCGCCCGAATTTGCCTAACGAGTGGTTGCGCGACCTGAAGCGAAAGTTCATATTTTGCTTCGAGCGCGCCAAATGCCCCGGCCATTCCGCAGCAACCGGTGTCGAGAAGTTCCACGTTTCGGCCGGGTAACCGTTGCGCCAACTGCTTCATGAAGCTGGGCTGCATGAGCGATTTCGCGTGGCAATGCGCATGAATCGCCACGTGTCCCGGCGCCTCCTTGAAGTGCAAAGCTTGCGGTTCGCGTACGAGAATGTCTTCGACAAATCTCTCGAAGAGAAATGCGCGCGGCGCAATCGCGGTCGCGGCTGCGAGATTCATTTCGCGGTAATCTTCCGCGAACATCGAATAACACGAAGGCTCGAGAAACAAGATAGGCGCCTCCGAATCCTTGAGTGAATTCAGGTTGTGCTCTCCGAGTCGTCTAGCTTCATCAAGGTTCCCCTGGCTAAACGCGGGGCGTCCGCAGCATTTCCGACTTCGCACGAGCGAGACTTCGAAGCCTAACGACTCCAAGACAGTGACGGCCGCGATTCCAATATTCGGTTCGTGATAGCGAACAAAAGTATCGTCCCAAAGAATCACGGGACCGCGCGTTCCACTTTTCGATTCCTGTTTCGCGAACCACTTATCGAAACGGTCGTGCGCGTAATGCGGCAGCGGTCGTTTCGCGGAAATGCCTAACGACTTTGACATCATTCCCCGCAGGAACCAATTATCGAGCGCGGCGTTGGCCAGCCTGGGCATGAGGCAGCCGAGTTTGCCTAACAAGTCCACATTGCTCAGCAGGCGCGCGCGCAAAGAGAGTCCATCGCGCCGGACGCGCGCGTAGGTCAGCTCGGCTTTGAGCAGCGCGAGATTGACGTTCGAAGGACACTCCATCGTGCACGCTTTGCACGAGAGACAATTGCTCAACGCTTCCTCCATTTCGTAAGCGCGCAGCGGGTCGTGACTCTCCGTGCGCAATTCGAGTGCGGCCCGGATGGCATTCGCGCGACCGCGGGTAGACATGTATTCCTCGCCGGTGGCGAGAAAGGTCGGACACATCGTCGGTGCATCTTTGCGACAACCGCCGCAACCATTGCACTGCTCGAGATTCCCGATGAACGAACCGTCTTTGAAAGCGAAGGCGAGTCGCGGCTCGAATGGAAGATTGGGATGCGATGTGTAGGTGCTACGGAAATGGCCGTCGACTTTGAACTCGCCGTCGCCGATCAACTTCCCGGGATTGAAAATATTTTTCGGATCGAAGAGACGCTTGATCTGGCGCATCACGTCTAACAAGTCGTCCCCGACCTGCGCGCGCATGTATTCGGTGCGCGCAATGCCCACGCCGTGCTCGCCCGCGAGCGAGCCTTTGAATTGCCTAACGAGTGCTGAAACTTCATCCGCGATCTCGCGATATTTCCGGCGGTCTTCCGCGATGTGCAGATCAAGCACCGGACGCACGTGCAGCAATCCGGTCGCGGCGTGTCCGTAATAGCAGACTTCCAGATTCAGTCGCGTCATCAACGAATCCAAAGCCGCCACGTAGGCGGGCAATTGTTGCGGCGGAATCGCGGCGTCTTCGATAAACGCGACCGGTTTGGCCGGACCCACGCGACCAGTCAGCAGCGACAAACCAGCTTTCCGCATGGCCCAGATGAGATTCATCTCGACGGCGCTCTGGCAGATCAAGGTGCGAAGACCGAGTCGCTTCGCCGCAAGTCTCGTTAGGCGCTCTGCCACATCTTCGTAGAACTCGACAATCAAGACCGCCTCGCACGGTTTGATATCGAGCTCCATCAGATCGCGCGCTGCCTGAAAATGCAGTTGCCCTCTCGTCTGATCGAAGAGCGGTTTGTCGATGTGTTCGATCGCGGATGGCTCCAGGTCGAGTAACTCGACCGTCGCCTGCATCGCTTCTGCGACGGAAGCGAAGAACACCAGTCCCAGACCTTTTTCGCGCGGAAGAGGAACGATGTTCAGTTCGGCGGAACAAATCGCGCCGAGGGTCCCTTCGCTCGCGGAAAAAATTTCCGTGAGGTCGTTAGGTTCCTGCAAAAAACGCGCCAGACCATAGCCACTCCATCGTTTCAACATTCCCGGCGGCATCCATTCTGCAATGTCGGCTGCGTGACGCTGAACGAGCTGCGCAATTAACAACCGCTCGTTAGGCAAAGAGTCACCATTCGTTGCAACGTTTTCAATCCGTCCGTCCGCCAGAACAACTTCCAGGGAAACCACATGATCGGCCGTCGTCCCGTAAACCGGCACACGCGCGCCGGAGGAATTATTTGCGATCATCCCGCCGAGCGTGGCGCGTGAACTCGTGGCCACGTCCGGCCCGAAACAAAATCCGTGCGGCTTCAGGAAGAGATTGAGCTGATCGAGCACGACCCCGGCGCCCACGCGGACGGTTCGTTTGTCAAAATCAAGCGCGCCGATCTCGCGATTGTGCCGCGAGAAATCGACGACCAAACCGTCGCCGATTGCGCCGCCGGAAAGTCCGCTGCCGGCACCGCGCGGAATGATTGAGACGCCCGCATCCACGGCAGTTGTGATGATGGAACGCGCTTGTTCTGCGCTACGCGGGAAGGCCACACCGATCGGTTCGATTTGGTAAAGCGAAGCGTCGGTGGCGTAGAGCTGTCGCGTCAGATTGTCGAACGCGAGATCGCAATCGGCGGACAATAATTTCTTTGTCGTCGGACTCATTTTCCGATTCGGTCGCGCACCTGATCCATCGAATACAAACTTAGAATAACACTGCGCGAATTCGGCGCTGTGGGCAGCGGTTTGGAAACGATCACAGCCGGAAGATCAGCAAGGAGCGGCGCGATGACCCATTTCGCATTGATCCATTCCTCCGCAGAAGGAACGGCGCTGGGCTGATGTCGCTGCAGGAAAAATTCCAGTGTGTTGTAGCCAGTATTTACGAATACGAGCGGATCGTCGTGCACTGTCCCGCGAACTTCGCGCGCGAAATCTTTCACGTTTTCGCCGCGCCGATCTCTTGCGAGCGAGCTGAAGAAATCAAAATGAATGGAGAGTCCGAGTGCGAGTAAGAGCGACGCGATCGCGATGTGGAGAGGTTGAATGTAAAACCGTCGCAAAGCGTTCTGACAAAACCACGCGGCCAGGATCGCAGCTGCAGGAAACGCCGGCTGAATATAGTCGGCGGTCTTATGAGCGGAGAGCCCGAAGAAAATCAGCACGAGAAAAAACCACAGAATGGCGGGTGCGAGCTCATGACGAAACCAATTGCGCCAGCCGATCATGATAAGCGCAGCGATTGCGCCTAACGACCACGGGGCGAATCGTCCGACGAACCAAGCCGGATTTTGCCAGATCAACTTGAGTGCGGCGATCGGTCCTTCGTTCGTGATGTGTTTGTTACCGAATTGATGGCCCAAGCCTAACGAGTGCGCGATCAATTCGCGTTTGATCAGGATATTATAGAAGGCGTCAGGATAACGAACGGCACACGGTATCGCCCACAGCAGGAAAATCCCCGCGGCCAGCGGCAATCCCCCCCACCATCGGCTCCGGTGGATCAACGACCAGCGACCGCCAATTACGCACGCAGCCAACGGCAGATAAATAATCGGGAGCAGCGCCGCGGGACCTTTCGTTAGGCCGGCCAGACCGATACAAATCCAAAATCCGGCAATGATCAGAAACGACGGATCGTCTTTACCACAAACAATTCGCGTTCCGAAAATCCACGCGCCGGTTAATAACGCGATCAATACCGGATCGGGCCGGCAGTGATAAATCATGCTCATGTTCGCCGGATTGACCAGCCAGGCGATGCCGGCGAGTAACGCAACGTCACGATTGCTTAACAAATAGTTTGCCATGAAAACCGTGAGCGCGAGTGTCGTTAGGCTGCCGAGCAGCATCGGCATTTTCACCACCCATTCTGTCCAGAAACCCAGTTTCAATAGTGGCGCCGCCAGCCAGTTAACGAGGGGTGGTTTTGTGGAGGGATTGCCGAACATGTCGCGCGGCAAGAGCCAGCGATCGTTCGCGGCGATATCAGCCGTGTAGGAAACGGTGCGCGGTTGATCCTGTCGTTGCAGCGCGCTCGGTCCGAAAATCCGCGCGCCAATCATGACGGCGGCGCACAAGACCAGAATGAACTCGATGCGACGATCGCGCACTAGGGCGACGACGACTCGTTAGGCGACGCCGTTGCTTCCGGAGTCGGCGATGGCTCGTAACTAATCCCAGCCCCGAGCCCGACCAGAAGAACCACGATGGCGATCGCGATGCCTTGCTTGAATAGATAACCGACAAAACCGAGACCTTTGACTTGGAGACTAACAGCAAAGCCGACGATTCCTCCGACGATGAAGGCCAGCGGAATCCAAAGACCAATCACCGCGTAAGCGCGACCGCCTTCCATGTTAGACACATGATGCTCTTGCATTGCCCAATCAGAGACCGGGGCCCACAGAGCTGCGGCGGCGATTCCGCTCACGAGGCCAACCAATAATGCGACCGGCCCACGTTTTGGTTTTGGGGTGGCGGGTTCGGTCGTGTCCATCACTCGTTAGGCTCGCGGAAGATTGCGCCGCCTTTCATGATAAAGTTCACCTGCCGGACGGCCGCGAGGTCGCGCGTCGGATCGCCTTTCACCGAAACCAGATCAGCCAGGAGACCGCCGCGGACGCTGCCGCGATCGGCCAGATGGAAAATAGCGGCGTTGCCGCTCGTGGACTGACGCAAGACTTCGAGTGGGGTGAATCCATACTCATGTACGAGTAATTCCATTTCGACCGCGTTGTCGCCGTGAGGGAAGACGCCGACGTCGCCGCCCATGGCGAAGGTCACGCCGGCTTCGCGCGCCGCTTTCATGCTCGCGCGCTTTTGCACGATGCGCCGCGGATCAGGATCGGTTCCTTTTTTCCAGCCGTGATAACGCGAGACCGCATCGCCCGCGGCGGCTGTCGGACAAAGCGCCACGCCTTTCTGTTTCATTAACCGAAACACTTCCGCGGTTCCTTCGTCACCGTGTTCGATCGTCTCGACACCGGCGTTGACGGCGCGACGAATTCCTTCCGCCGTCATGGCGTGCGCCACCGTCGGTCGCCCCGCCGAACGCGCGGTCTGCACAATCGCGTTCAGTTCCTCCTGAGAAAATGTCGGGCGCGACGGCTCGCCATTTCCCCAATGATAATCGGCGTAAACCTTCACCCAGTCCGCGCCTTTGCCGATTTGTTCGCGCGTAACGCGGGTGCATTCATCGACGCCGCTGCATTCCTGTGCGCCCTGCGGAACATCGAGTTCGCTCGCGTACTTCGGACCGTAACTTTTCGTGGCGACAATTGCGCGCGTAACCACAATGAGTCGGGGGCCGGGAATAATTCCGGTATCGATGGCTTCCTTCAACCCGACATCGGCATAACCGGCGCCTTCGGTCCCAAGATCGCGCGCGGTGGTGAAACCAGCTTCCAAAGTTTTGCGCGCGTGGACGGTGGCGCGTGCCGTGCGCAGAGCCAACGATTCGTTAGTCACCTGCTCGTTCCAGCTCGTTTCGTTGTAAGGATGGAGGAACATGTGCGAATGACCTTCGATCATTCCGGGCATCAAGGTGTCGTTAGGCAAATTAATCGTGAGCGCGTCTGCCGGCGCAGAAACATCGGCGCCGACGGCCGCGATTTTGTCGCCGGCGACCAACACCGACCAACCGGAATGCATTTCCTGTCCGTCGAAAACGGCGGCGGGTCTTAGAAGAATGGGCTGTTTGGCGGGTGCGGCCGTGAGAGCAACAAAAAGAAGAACACAGCAGGTAAATGTCGCCTTCATTTCTTCTCCGCGATGATTTCGAGAAACATCGGGGTGGTGAACCAGGATTCTGGATCGCGGTTGGCTTCGTGAAATTCACGCAAGGCCTCCGCACCTTGTTCACTCGTTAGGCGGCCGAGCTCCTGCAAACGGAGGACGTTGATCTCGACAAAACTCGCCGGCCATTGCCAGGCATAATCGTGCGGCGAAATCGTGATGACACGTGGCCGGATTTCGCGCACGCGCATTCCCGCGTCGCGCAGCAGTTCCGGCAACTGACGCGCGACATCGGGTTCGCCGCCGCTGGCGCGCCAGCTCGATGCCACTTCGCGCCGGAAGTTTTCGATGGCCGGTCGGATCGGCATGAAGCAGAAAGTTTCGTAGTCGCTGTACTCGTGAAAAATTGCGATGCCACCCTTGCGCAAGGCGCCGGCGACTTTTTCCACGAGATTTTTGGGCGACGAAACAAAGGAGGCGACCCAGCGACACCAACTCGCGTCGTAATTGAGATTGCTTAACGAGAGTTCCATGAGATCGCCTTCACGAAATTCCACATTCGTCAGGCCGCGACGTGTGCAACGTTCGCGCGCCACTTCGAGAAAACGCGCCGATCGTTCGATACCCAGGACCGCGCCGGTAGGTCCGACAATTTCGGCGAGGTCGGCCGTGGCGTAACCGGGCCCGGCGCCGATATCGATGACGCGCCAGCCGTCGGTAATGCCGGCGCGCTGCCAGCATTCCGTGACGACCGGACGCCAGACGCGATGTTGCAGGCCGAGACGCGCAACTTCTTCGTCGTGCGTGCCGAGGACGTAATCGGTTTCGCTCTTTTGCGGGCCGGCCATAGGTGGCGATTACTCGTTAGGCTTCGGCGAAACTGAAACGCAGCGCCTTGTGCAAACGCGGCGGCAGCGCGGGCAGATTGCGTCGTTCGATGAGGAAAGTGATCACGCCGGCGAGTTCTTTATAAACGTAGTTCTTGTTGACCGCGCCCTGCAGGTATTGCTCCCCGCTGCTGCCGCCGGTGCCGACACGGGTACCGATCATGCGGCGTACCATTTGCAGATGGCGATAGCGGAAGTTGGCCAATTGCTCGTCGATTTCGATCAGGCTGTTGAGCAGAGCGAAGGGCAAACGAAAGAGCGGCTCGTCGCGATAGAGCATGATAAAAAGCGCGGCCCGCAAAGCGGGCGCGGAGAAATCGCCCGAGCCTTCCTCAAAGAAGAGGCGATCGAATTTGCCTAACAAGTCCTTTTTATCATCGCGCTCGGAAAGACTTTGCTCGAAGAGTTGCCGGTAGCGATTCCAGAAGGCCGGCCGATCTGATGA
>JALZAX010000388.1 GCA_030948055.1 Verrucomicrobiota bacterium
GTCGCGAAACGCGGCGAGCAGATTTTCGAACGGAACGCCTTCTTCGGCCAAAGTGGAATCAAGGCGGGCACGAATTTCCGCCGAAGTGTTGTGCGGGTAAACGGGTCGGTCGCGAATTGTGCTGAGATAATCGGCCATCCACGCAACGGTCTCGTTTCCCCAGCGAAGGATTTCTTCGCGCGATGGATCGAGCGGTGACATCAAGAAGATGCGAGCGCAAGGACGGCTCGCGCGCAACCCCACGAAAGAGTGAAGCCGGAACCGCCGTGGCCGTAATTGTGAATGACGCGGCCTTCTTTGCGCAAACAGATGCCGGAGCGGCGGAATGGTCGCAGACCGACGCGTTCGCCAAGAATTTTTGGCGGCGCGATATTCAAGATACGGCCGCACTCGGCCACGATACTACTCGTTAGGCCAGGATCGGGGTGACGATCGGAACTGATTTCGTTTGAGCCGCCAAAGACGCAGTCGTTCGCGCGCGGGATGGCATACATAAGCGGCGGATCGTCGCAAACCACGGCGTGATTGAGCACTAATTTTTCGACGAGCACGACCTGGCCGCGATGCGGTTCGATCTCCGGATCGGGAACGAACGTCTGCGCGCCTACTCCGGTGCAGTTGATGACTAACGAGTAATCGCGACCAACATCTGCGATGCGATCAAAGTGCAGGCCGATAGAAATTTCGCCACCAGCGTTGCGAAAGCGCGTCGCGAGATAATCGAGATAAATGGTGGTGTCAGTCAGCGGAACATCGAGAGTGAATCCATTTTCAATTCGGCGTGCGCCTAACGAGTGCGCCCAATCCGGAATTTCCAATTGGCCGGTGCGGGAAAAGTTTCGCAGTTCGATCATGCAAACGCCGCTTTCCGCGTTGCCGCTTAAATGGCGCAAGACGTCGAATGTTTGCAGCGACCACTCAATCACCTTGTCGGCCGGCTCGGCGTCGTATGGATACCAAATCGCCGCCGCCGCGCCGGAGGTAGTTTGCGCTCCGATTTCGTCGGCGAAAATTTCCGTGTGATAGCCGCCTTCAGCGAAAAGAACGCCGCAGGTCAGTCCGGAAACTCCGGCGCCAATGATTGCGACTCGCTCCGGCGTCATATAAAGATCAGCTCGATGTATCGAATACTTTTGCTCTTGTTAGGCAGTGGACTCTTGCTTTGTACGGCGCTCGCTAAATCGCCAGCGGGGACCGCGCATTTTGTTAGCCTCGACAACATTCGCACGCATTACACTGACTACGGGAAAGGAGATGTCGCGCTCGTTTTTGTGCACGGCTGGAATTGCGATGAAACGGTTTGGAAAAAGCAGGCCGCGACGCTCGCGCAAAAGATGCGCGTAATTACGATCGATCTTCCGGGCCACGGGCAAAGTGACAAACCGGAAATCGCCTACACGATGGATCTGCACGCGAAAGCGGTCGATGCCGTTTTGCAGGATGCGCGGGTCAAAGGCGCGGTGCTGGTGGGGCATAGCAATGGCACGCCGGTGGTTCGGCAATTCTATCGGCATTATCCCGAGAAAGTGCGTGGACTGGTGATTGTGGATGGCGCGCTGCGTCCGTTTGGCGACGCCGCTTTCATGGAAAAGTTTATCGCGCCTTTGCGCGGTCGTGATTATGAGGAGACGACGAGGCGTTTCGTGAATGGGATGACAGCGCCGATGAAAGACTCGGCGGCGCGGGAGAATGCGCGTGCGATGATGTTAAGTGGACCGCAGCACGTGGCGGTGAGCGAGATGGAGGGGTTGCTCGATCCGGCGCTGTGGCAGGAGGACAAAATCGATGTCCCGGTGTTGATGATTCTGGCGAAACAACCGTCCTGGACGCCGGAGTATCAACAATTCGCGCGCTCCCTCATTCCAAAACTGGACTACCGAATGTGGACTGGGGTTTCGCACTTCATCATGCTGGACAAGCCTAACGAGTTCAATCGAGCAGTGCGGGAGTTCGTGAAGAAGAACGAGCTGGGGAAGTGACGAGTGCTGAGTGACGCGTTAATGTTGGACGATGGTAGCGTTGGCGACTGAATCATTGACGGAGAAAATTCTCTCCGGGAAACGCATTTCAAATGCGGAGGCGCTGGAGATTTACCGTTGGCCGCTGGAGGAACTCGGCACGCTAGCGGATGCGCGCCGAAATCTGGCGAAGCGCGATAGCTACGGAGATCGCGGCGAGCAGATCGTGACTTACATCGTCGATCGCAACATCAATTACACGAATGTCTGCAATGTTTACTGCAAGTTCTGCGCGTTTTATCGCACGGAAAAAGATGACGATCATTACGTCCTGAGCTTCGAGCAACTCGACCAGAAGCTGGAAGAGCTCTCAGCCGCGGGCGGGATTCAAATTCTGATGCAAGGCGGGCACCATCCCAAGCTCGGGTTCGATTGGTACATCGATTTGCTGCATCACATCCGGGAAAAATTTCCTCATATCAATATCCACGGATTTAGTCCACCCGAGTTCCAGCATTTTGCCGACGTATTCAAGATGCCGCTGCGGGAAATTATTCGGGCGTTCAAAGCGGCCGGGCTCGGATCGATTCCGGGCGGCGGCGGGGAAATTCTCGTCGATCGCGTGCGGCAGCGGATCTCGCCGTTGAAGTGCAATTCCGATCAATGGCTCGAAGTGATGCAGGTCGCCCATGAAGAAGGATTGAACTCGAGCGCGACGATGATGTTCGGTCACGTCGAGACAATCGAGGATCGCATCGAACATTTAC
>JALZAX010000389.1 GCA_030948055.1 Verrucomicrobiota bacterium
GCCCTGCCATTGGTTCTCGCGCAAGTAACCAGCATCGTCTTCCACGGCGGCGGTCCCACTGATCCCAAGCAATTTGTCGCCAACCCATCAATGCTCAACACGGGCGCGAAAGTTACCAGCTCTATCCTCTGGTGGTGCCTCGCCATTCCAGCAATCATGACCGTGCGCAGCCTCTTCGCTTACGGAAATGTCTTCTACATGAATTGGGTAAGCAACCGCGTCCTCACCGATATCCGCGACGAGCTCTTCACCAAAATGCTCTACCATTCGATGGATTTTTTCAATCGGATGCACTCGGGCTTTCTGATGTCGCGCATTACCAACGACACGCGCGGCATGCAGGCTGCCCTTTCCACAGTGAGCAGCGATTTGTTCAGGCAACCGGTCACCATTATCAGCGGCATTGCCGTTCTGCTTTACATGGATTGGAAATTCACGCTCGTGGCTATGGTGTTGTTTCCGAGCTGTCTCGTTCCGATCGCTTTCTACGGAAAGCGCGCGCGCAAAGCCGTGCAGCACGAGCAGGAAGACATGGGGCAAATGGTCGTGACGATGCAGGAAACGTTCGCCGGCATCCGCGTGATCAAATCTTTCGCGCGCGAGAGGCATCAGGAAGATTTGTTCCGCAACAGCAACAGGCTGCAATTCGAAAACATGATGCGCATGATCATGTCGATGGAAGCGGTCGGCCCGCTCGTGGAGATTATCGCGGCCTTCGGCGTCGGTTTGACCTTGCTTTACATTTATTTCGCGAACCTAAGCGCGGGACGTTTCATCGCGCTCAACGCCGGCATTGTTCTGCTCTACGAACCGATCAAAACACTGAGCAAGATGCACGTAATCATGCAGCGATCGATCCAGGCGACGACAGAAGTTTTCGCGATCATGGATTCGAAGCGGAGCGTGCAGGACGCGGCGGATGCCAAGGAATTGCGGCACTGCGCTGGATTGATCGAGTTCGATCACGTGACGTTCCGCTACGCCGGCGGCGTCAGCGATGCCGTGACAAATTTGAGTCTACGCGTCGAACCGGGCAAGAGTTACGCGCTCGTCGGCGCGAGCGGCGCGGGCAAAAGCACCATCCTGTCGCTTATCCTGCGCTTATATGATCCGACCGCGGGCAGCGTCCGCGTGGATGGCCAGGATCTGCGCACGCTTACGCAAAAATCGTTGCGCGAACAAATCGGTCTCGTCACGCAGGAGACATTCTTGTTTCACGACACGATTTTCAAAAACATCCAGTTCGGCCGTCTGGATGCGACCGCGGAAGAAGTTTACGCCGCGGCACAGACAGCGTTCGCGCACGACTTCATCGTGGCCCAGCCGCAGGGATATGAAACGACGATCGGCGACAAGGGCTGCCTTCTCTCGGGCGGGCAGCAACAACGGCTGGCCATCGCTCGCGCGCTTCTAAAAAACGCACCGATTCTCCTGCTCGACGAAGCGACGTCCGCACTCGATTCCGAATCGGAGAAACAGATCCAGCTCGCGCTTGAAACGCTTGCGGCGGGACGAACCGTGATCGCCATCGCACACCGTCTCTCAACGATTTTGTCCGCCGATCAAATAGTCGTGATGGATCAAGGACGCATCAAGGAAATAGGCACGCACTCCGAATTGCTCGACAAGTCCGGCTACTATCGCAGGCTTTATGACATGCAATTCAATCGCGACGGCGAAACCGATGGTTTGGCGGAGACCGAAGTCTTGGTCGACGCGATTGGATAGCCTGCGCGCTCCAGCAAGATCCTGGGCCGAACGCATCGTGGTCCGATTCCGGCGGTCATAGACCACCGCTACAGAAAAGGCGTCATCCGGGCAAGTCTTGTGAGATCGTGAAAGTCTTTGACGCGACGACCATGATCTTCTTCCGTCAACACCGGCTCGAATCGCGTCTCCGGCGGGTGTTCCGGCAAAGTCACCCATGACCGGCACCCTCTGTATCGAGGTGCATCGGGAAGAGTCCAATCTGGCGCAAGACGGAACACGCGCACCAGGGCCACGTGCAGCCCGGGTCTTTCATCGTAGTCGAAGCGTTCCCGCACGACCAGCTCCTGCAAAATGTGCAGCGGCTCCAGGGCAGCGGCGGATTCCCAGGATGTGATTTCCTTAACGCTGACCAACTTGGAGAAGAAGCGAATCTCTATCTCGCCTTCCCGCGCTTTCCGAATCTCGGCGCGGCTTGTTCGGACCTTGTCGATCTGTTCGTGAAAGAAGGTCGGGAAAAGAAAGAACTCAGAATGCCGGAAGGCGAATCCCACGCGACCCTCAGCAATCCCGCCTTTGCGCAGGATAATACTCTGTTCGCCCCGACCCATCGCCTCGCAGACGATGGCCCACTCCTTTAAACCGGCGCTTTCCATTTTGAGCCTCGCAAACTAGCCTCCCCGCAATGCCGTTCAACATAGACCTGCACACACATACGTTCTTTTCGGGCGACGGCGTGTCGAGCCCCGAGGAGAACATCGCCGCCGCGCGTGAGAAAGGATTGCATGGCATTGCAGTTACCGATCACAACACTTCCGATGCGGTCATCTACCTTCTCGAAAAGGGGTTGATGCGCGAGGACGGCCGGCCGGTCGACAATTTCCTGATCATTCCGGGCGCAGAAGTCACCACGGCCGAAGGTCACCTGCTCTGCGTTGGCGCGACTCTGCCTTATCTGAAAGGCAAGCCGGCACGCGAAGTCTGCGAGATTATTCACGAACGCGGCGGCCTCGCG
>JALZAX010000390.1 GCA_030948055.1 Verrucomicrobiota bacterium
ACTGATTCTTTCCGTCGGCGCCGGCGTACTGGCAATGCGAGGGGCGCGGGCCGTTCTTCACGAGCGAATTCGCGCGAAGCTCCTGCGTAATGTGATCGCGGGCGGGATAGGTTTTCTCGTCTTTCTTTTTGGGACCTACGTGGTTCTAAGGGTCTCGGGTTTGACCCAACTCGCGCTGACGGTGGTCGGTGGGACGGGGCTGATCGGTTTGGCCGTGGGCATCGCATTCCGTGACATCACCGAAAATTTTTTGGCCAGCATTTTTCTCAGCATGCAGCGGCCATTCGGAATGGGCGACCTGGTGGAAGTTTCGGGGGTCACCGGCTATGTGCAGCAACTGAACGTGCGCACCACGATCCTGATGACCCTCGATGGCAATCTCGTGCAAATTCCAAACGCCACTGTCTATAAGAGCAATCTTTGCAATTTTACAACCAACGCCAACCGGCGCGAGAACTTCGCGGTCGGTATCGGCTACGACGATTCGATCAGTGATGCGCAGGAGATTGCGCGCAAAGTACTGGCGGAGCACCCGGCCGTGCTAAAAGATCCCGAGCCATCGGTGCTGGCGGAAAGTCTGGGGCAAGCCACCGTCAATCTGCGCATTTATTTTTGGATCAATGGCCATGAATACAGTTGGTTGAAAGTACGCTCTTCGCTGATCCGGCTGGTCAAACGCGCCTATCAAAAAGAAGGCATCTCCATGCCGGATGAGGCGAGAGAGGTCGTCTTTCCGCAGGGTATCCCCGTGACCATGCTCGAAGCGAAACCGCCGGAGATGCGCGACGCTCGACCGCGGAAACAGCCCCCTGCGGAATCGCAAGACGAAGAACCCGACGCGGTATCCACCAAAGCGGAAGCTGGATTATCCAGCGAGGCTGGCGTCATTAAAGAACAGGCGCGAGAGGCCCAGCCCTTAAAGGAAGGAGAGAATCTCCTGCCGGCTGCTTCCAATTCTTCTGCCATCGGCAAACAAGATGAGGAATAGATTGGCACTATTCTGGAGCGATCTGCGCGCGACCTTCTGGTTTGTGCCTTCGCTGATTGTTGCGGGCAGCATCCTCCTGGCGGCGGGGATGATTGAGGCAGACACGACCGGCAACAAAGAATGGCTGGCTCACTGGCCGCGCTTGTTTGGGGCGGGCGCGGCGGGCGCGCGCGGGATGTTGTCCACGATTGCCGGCTCGATGATGACGGTCGTGGGGATCACATTTTCCATGACCCTGGTGACGCTGGCGCTGGCTGCGAGCCAATACACGTCGCGCATCCTGAGGAATTTCATGAGCGACCACGCCACGCAGGCCGTGCTCGGCATCTTCGCCGGCATTTTCACCTATTGCCTGATCGTCCTGCGCACCATCCGTGGCGGCGACGAGGGCGGATTTGTTCCGTCCCTGGCGGTACTTGTCGGTGTCGTGCTGGCAATCGGCGGCGTCGGCGTCCTGATTTTCTTCATTCACCACATCGCCTCTTCCATTCAGGCGTCCAGCATCATCGCCTCGGTGGCGGAGGAAACCTTGGTCGCGATAGACCGGCTCTTTCCCAAAAGGCTTGGAGAGGAGCCAACCGACAACGACGAAGACGCGAGATCAATCCCTGTGCAAGAACGGAATTGGCAAAGCGTGCTGGCCCGCAGGAACGGTTACATCCAAGGCGTGGATAACACGGCGCTGCTTCGATTGGCGCGCCAGCACGAAACTATCGTGCGAATGGAACGCGGCGTCGGCGACTTCGTTGTTCAGGGCACTCCGCTCGCTTCGCTCGCAATGGAGGCCCCGCTGGAAGATAAAACCATCGCTGCCCTGCAAACGGCCTACCGCGTCCACCACCATCGCACAGTGGACCAGGATGCGGCTTTCGGCGTCCGACAAATCGTCGATATGGCCTTGCGCGCACTCTCGCCGGGTATCAACGACACCACGACCGCCGTGATGTGCGTAGATTATCTGACCGCGATTCTGGCGCGGCTGGCCATCCGTAAAATTCCCGCATCGCACCGCTATGAGGACGGAGAATTGAGAGTAATCACCATCGCACCCACCTTTATCAGCCTGCTGGCTGACTCGTTCGATCAAATTCGAGAAAGTGCCAGGGGCAATGTTGGCATCATGTTACGAATGTTGGGTTCGCTTAAAACCCTCGCCAGTCTGACGGCCAACCCGGCGCGGCGGCAGGCGCTCCGCGAACAAATAGAATGGATCACCGAGTTGGCCGAACGCACCATCGCGTCCCCGCACGATCGGGAACGGTTTGAGAGCCGCCTTGCAAATGTGCGCCAAGCGCTCGAACGAGAGCCCGTCTTGCTCGCAGTGGCAAAATGAAAGGATCGTCGCCATTCGCGGCATCACAACACTTTCCCCTCCGATTAACGGAGACGGAAAACGAGAAAGAAAAAAGAAAGAACCAATGAAAACAAAAGTAAGCCAATTAACGCGGATCCTCGCTGTAATCGCGGGGCTCGGCTTGTCCGTGGCAGTTGCCGCCGAGGAGTCTCAGGCTGCGCTCAAAGCACAAGCGAAGATCACCCAGGAAGAAGCCACCAAGACTGCTCTAGCCAAAGTGCCCGACGGAAAAATCAAATCCGTCGAAATCGAGAAGGAGAATGGCAAGCTCATTTGGTCATTCGACATTTCGATGCCGACATCCAAGAGCATCACTGAAGTTCAGGTGGACGCCATGACCGGTGACATCGTCTCCACTCAGGCCGAGAC
>JALZAX010000066.1 GCA_030948055.1 Verrucomicrobiota bacterium
CGATAGAGCTTGTCGTACTCGCGATCGCTAATCGTCGGCGCCGCTTCTTCGTAATAGCGACGATTATGCGCCTCGATTTGGACGCGCAGTTCGGTGATGCGTTTCTGCGCGACGCGTTCGGAGTCAGCCACGCCGCATCATACGAACGCGCTTGCGCTCGGCAACGCAGCTATCGCAGTGGCGAATCCGGAATGTCGACGCGCGCGTTTCGCGCAAGGCCGGTTTCTCCACGGCCGCCGCTGGGCCTTCTGCCGGAGCCATCGGTCGGGAGGACGCTGCCGATTCTACTGTCGGGTCCGTTATTCTCCAGGGCTTCGGAGTCCTGGTCGCGGCGACAACCGTTTTCGTTTTTTTCGAGTGAGTCGCTATCGGTTTTGCGCGACTGCGCGAATGTTTCGCCAGCTTTGTCCGCGAAGTTTTCTTTGGTGAATTGTGCGCGGCAATTTTTCGGGAACCATGGCGCGTCGATTTTTGCGCAAGTTTCGACTTCGAGGTTCGCGATTTCGCGACTGCAACCGGCCGCCTGGTTACCGTCTTGGTCGCTCGCACCATTCGTTCAGCGCCAAACGTCGGGCGATGCATCGCCACCTGCACCGTTTTTGGTTCGCGGGTATCATTCACCGCCGGCGTCGGCAGTTCGTCGTTAAAACGATCACCGATGGCGTAGCGTTCGAAAACTTCTGGCGTGACCATTTGCCGGTGAATCGCGCCCGCTTCGTCACGCAGCATGAACGTGTAAACGTTCTCGATTCCGACGGATTCGTAAAAGGGATGCGGCCGTGACTCTTTCTGCACGATGACACCCTGATTAGCGCAGCTGGTTAGAAAAAGCGCGCCAAGTAGGAGAAGCGAAATGATGAGACGCATAAGCAAAAATAGGTCTGGGGTTGAGGCCACCGGTTCTAGGCGTTTCGGCCCGCGGCTGCCAGCAAATTGTTTGAATCTATGTTAATGCCCTGAAAATCTGGCAAATCGAATTCTGCAAAATCGATAAGCGCGCTTAAGGGCTCGCGCACGAAGCTATGTAAACTCAACCAAAAGGAATAAATATGCTCTGGACCATCTTCGTAATTCTGCTCGTGCTCTGGTTGCTCGGACTCGTCAGCTCGTACACCATGGGCGGATTCATTCATATTCTGCTCGTCCTCGCGGTCGTCGTCCTGATCATTAATTTGATTCAAGGCCGGCGCACTCTCTGAGCGCGTTTCTTTTTTAATGAAACCTACCGGGGTTCTCGGACTCATCCTGCTAGTTGTCGGAATCATTCTTCTGCTTTACGGCGGCTACACTAGTTTCTTCACCCAGAAGAACGTGGCCGAGCTGGGCCCCATTGAGGTCAACAAGACGGAAGAACATCCGGTGCCGATCGGTCCGATCGTCGGCGGTGTCTGCGTCGTCGGCGGTGTGATCCTGCTCGTGAGTGGTCGCGGCGGCGCGTCGGTTTAACGAGAGCTAGAAACGGCGGAACCAGCTGTAGGGGAAAGCGTCGCCCGGGCAATCCGTGGCCCAGCGCGGCGGATTCATCTCGCGATGCGGTCGCACCGGGATGTTTCCGGCTTCGACACGACCGCAGCGTTCGCGCAGGTATCGAATCAATTCCTCTGTCGCCTGCAATTGCGCGCGCGTCGGCTGGTCGCGATTGAAATCGCCCACGAGGCAAATGCCTAACGAGATGTTGTTCAAATAATCACTGTGGACATGGCCGCCATTAATTTGCCGGCGCCAACGATCGCCCACCTCGATCTGGCCGTTGCCGGAGGACGTGCCGTTGCCGACCACGAAATGATAAGCCAGTCCGTTCTGCATTCGTCGCACGCGGCGATGATAATAATCGAAAGCGCGCGCGTTCCCCTGCCGCGTGCCGCTATTGTGCACGATAATGAATTTCCATCGCGCACGCTGCACCGGCGCGCGGCGAATCGCGTCGATCACGCTGCGACTCAGGTAATGATAGTTGCCGGTCGGTTCGCCGCCGCTTCCAAAAACTCGCGACCAAAATCCGCGGCGTGGCGGCGGTGATGGCGGCGGCTGATAACCCTGATCTTCTTCGAGCCCCGATTTTTGAATCGTGATGTCGGCGGGCGCGTTAAATGGCTGATTTGAAACCGGCGGCGGTGTCGCCACTGGAGCTGCCGCGCGCGGCGGCGGCGATTTTCCTTCCGGGGTAGCCCTTGGAGTTGGCTCTTCCTCTTCGCTCTTCGGAGCCGGACTTTTTTTTCGTTTCGGACTTGGCGATTGTTCTTCTTCCTCAGCGGCTTTCTTTTTCCTGGCCGATGGCGTCTTCGTCGGCTCGGGAGTTTCGGAAGTCTTGGTGTGCTTCTTTCCCTTCCCTTTTTTCTTCGACGACGGTTTTGGCTTGCCGCTCGGTGTCGGCGTAGGCGAGGCCGAGATGGTGTGCATCTCTTCGCGCGCCTTCAAAAAAGCGTCGCGCTTTTTTTTGTCGGCTTCGCTGATTTGCGCTTCGAGCAGAGTAGCCCCGAGCGCAGCAAGCACGACGGCGCAGACAAAACCTCCCCGTCTCTTCCATCCGCGCGCGCGCAACAAAACAGGAGACTGCTTCAAGCCGGTTGAGGCTCAGCCGCGCCTTCCGCTGCCTTGCGTTCGTCGCGTTCGCGTTCCCGCAGGAGAATCGCGTTTAATTTTCCGCCGAGCAGCAGCAACAGGCAGGTCAGATACATCCAGAACAAAAGCACAATAAAAGAGGCGAGCGCCAGGTAAGTCGCGTTGTAGCGGTCATAACGCGTGACGTAATACTGGAAAAGTTTCGTCACCGTGATCCAGCCGATGGCGAAGAAAATCGAGCCCGGCAAAGCCTGCCGAACGGTCAGGTAGTTTTCGGGCAGGAGGAGATAAAGCCATAAAGCAAGGATGACCAGCGCGACCGCGGTAAGCGGCATGTTTAGAAACCGCACCCATTCCTGCAAGGGAATGGAAAGTTGAAAATTAACTTCCGCGATGCCGGCGAGGGTTTCGCCGAAGACCATGGCGTTGAAGCAAATCAAAATGATAATCCCGAACCAAAAGAGCAGAAAAAACGCGATCACGTACTTCGCCCACCAATTGCGATCAGCCTGAATTCCATGCGTGCGACTGAGCGCTCCGGAGATGGTGGAGATAAACGATGTGCCCAGCCAAATTCCGAAGACAATACCGACGATCGCCACCCAGCCACTCGAGCCGGTGACGACGACATTCGCCACCAGGGTATCAATGATGTCCTGCACACTTGGATCCTGCGGCAGGAAACTTTTCAGAATTGCAAACATCTGATGCAGCTTAGCCGGGTCGGTGCCGAAGAGGCTGAGCAAGTGCCAGAGAAACAAAAGACCGGGCGCGAGGGTGAAGAGAAATTGGTAGGCCATCTGCGCGGCCAAACCAGTGGTGGTATCCATCGCGGTCTCCACGACTAGACGCTGCGAAATTCTGCCGACAAATTTAAGCCATCCCATCTGCGACGAGAGTTTACTTTGCCGGCTGTAATTATCCATTAAACTCTCCGGCCAGCCGCGCCGCAGCCCTGCCTAACGAGTAGTGAAAAGAATTCTCATCCTCACCGCTGGTTTTGGCGAAGGACATAACAGCGCCGCCCGCGGCATTCGCGCCGGCCTGTTGCAAATCGCGTCGCCCGACAGCGTGCAGATCGAAGTGCACGATCTTTTCGCCGACACCTACGGTCAGCTCAACGAAGCCGCGCGTGAAGTCTTTCTCGCGATCATGAATCAAACGCCACCGCTCTGGCGCTTCATTTATCGCCGGCTCGATCAACAGCGAAAATTCGCCGGCAACTTCAGAGTCTTTTTCACTTTGAAAAAAAAGTTACGCGCCTTGCTCGGCCGCTTCGAGCCGGACGTCATCGTTTCCGTCTATCCCGCCTATCCGCACATGCTTGACGAAATGCTCGGCCCCACCGGTCAATCCTGCGGAAAACGCCTCGTGGTTGTGACCGATTCACTCACCGTCAATGCCATCTGGTTTCGATGCAGCGCTGATTTTTTCATTTTGCCTAACGAGACGTCAGCCGCCGTTCTGCATCGCGAAGGAATTTCTCGCGCAAAAACCAAAACGTTCGGCTTTCCCGTCAGCCCCGAGTTTGCCGAGCCTGGCGATTTTCGTCCGCCGCCTTCGGCGGAAAATGGACGGCGCGTCTTGTATTTAATCAACGCCCGTCGCACGCATGCGCCCGAGTTGCTGCAAAAACTTAGCGCGTTAAAAAACATTCAGCTCACCGTCGCAGTCGGTCGCGACCGGCGGTTGCGTAAAACAATTTCGAATATGCGCGGCGCGACTTTGTATCCATTTTCCATGGTCGGCTGGAGTGAAGAGCTGCCGCGCTTGCTTCGCGAAAGTCATCTGCTGATCAGCAAAGCCGGCGGCGCGACCGTGCAGGAAGCATTCGCCGCTGGTCGTCCGATGATCGTTAATCACGTCATCCCCGGGCAAGAAGAAGGCAACGCGCGTTATCTTCTCCAAACAAATTCCGGCACTGTCGCCATGAGCGACGAGAAAGTGATCGCGGCGGTGCAAAATGCTTTCGCGAACAACGCCGCGCTTTGGCACGAATGGTCTCGAAACATCGTGCCGCTCAGCCGCCCGACCGCCGCGCTCGATATCGCGCGTTTTCTTCTCTCGCTCTAGTCAGGCTGCGAAAATTTCTTCGCCGCCGAGGAATGTTTTCACCACCTGAAGATCGGGCGAAATCACGACCAGGTCGGCGTCCGTTCCAACTTCGAGCGTCCCCTTCTCTTTTAATTGTGACGCGCGCGCCGGATTCACCGTCGCCATGCCGATTGCTTCATGCAAAGGGACATCAACGTCGCGCACCATTGTTCGCACGAGATCAATCATTCGTGCTGCACTGCCAGCGAGCGCCGAATGATCCGCCACCCAGCAGGCGCCGTCCTTCACTACACAATCGACTTCACCGAGTTTAAACGACGACTCGTTAGGCAAACCTGCCCCCGCGCTCGCGTCCGTCACCAGACAAATTCCGGCCCGTCCTTTGGCGCGATAAAGCATCTTCATCAAAGTCGTCGAAACGTGATGACCGTCGGCGATTAGCTCGCACATGATTTCCGGTTCGCTCAGCGCCACTTCCAGCAAACCGGCCACGCGCTCGCCCTCACGTCTCCGCATCGACGACATGCAATTGAAAGTGTGCGTTACACTGTGCATGCCGCGCGCGACCGCAGCTAAGGCTTCATCGTCCCAGGCATTGCTGTGACCGCCGCTCACCGCGATCTCTTTCGCGCGAAAGCAATCGATGGCAGCGAGCGCGCCCGGCAACTCCGGCGCCAGGGTAATTCGCTTGATCACGTCCGAGAACTCCAGCAACGCGTTCACTGATTCCGCATTAGGATCGCGAATGAAATCTTTGTTTTGCGCCCCGGCGCGGTCCTTGGAAATAAACGGGCCTTCAACATGCGCGCCGGTGATCTGCGGCATTTCCGATTTGCAGATGCGAATCGCTGCCAGCGCTCGAAAAATATGCGGCAGCGGCGCGGTCGCGGTCGTTAACAAAAGTGAAGTCGTGCCGCCGCTGGCGTGATAACGGCAAATTTCCCCAAAGGCCTCGCCGTCCGCTTCCATCGCATCGCGACCGTTCGCGCCGTGCAGATGAAGATCGATAAATCCCGGCGCGACAAAGTTTCCACCCAAATCGCACGCGTCCGGTTGCGGGTACAAACCGGTCTTCCGAACGCCGCAAATTTTTCCACCGCTCTCGATAATTTCTAAACCATCTCGAATTCCCTCGGGAAAAATGAGTCGCGCATTTGTGAAGATCATGGCTTTCGGCGGAGCGTAGCGTTGCGCTGCTTCGCGGCAAAGGCCATCATTCGCCCTGCGATGAATTTTGACTACGACGTCGTGATTATCGGTGGCGCGTTTTCCGGCGCAGCCACGGCGTTGTTGATCAAACGGAAACATCCGGCCGCGCGCATTCTACTTGTCGAAAAAACGGAAGAGTTCGATCGCAAAGTGGGTGAATCCACCACGGAGGTGAGCAGTTGTTTTCTCACGCGCATCCTCGGCTTGAGTAATTATCTGGGGCATCACCAACTGGCGAAGCAGGGCTTGCGCATGTGGTTTTCAAATTCTCCCGAGCAGGCTTTCGACGATTGCGTGGAGATCGGAGCGCGCTATCAGGCTCGGCTGCCGACTTTTCAAGTGGATCGCGCCACACTCGACACTCATTTGCTGGAACGCGCCATCGAAGCCGGCTGCGATCTGCGCCGCCCAGCCAAGGTCACGAGCATCGAGCTCGACAAAAATTGCCAGACTATTTGCCTAACGAGTGATCGCGAAGAAACAATTCGCGCGCGCTGGATCGTTGATGCCAGCGGGCGCGCCGCCATGCTGGCGCGCAAGCTCGGTCACTTCCGTCAAAACACCGAGCATCCGATCAATGCTGTTTGGGCGCGCTTTTCCGGAGTGAAGGATTGGGACAGTTACGATTGGCGCGAGCGTTTCCCGAAATACGCCAACGCTTGTCGGACCTCACGCGGCTGGGCGACCAACCACTTGTTAGGCCACGGCTGGTGGTGCTGGATTATTCCCCTCAAAGGCGGCGATGTCAGCGCAGGACTCGTCTACGATTCGCGCATCTTTAAACTCAACGAAGGCGCGAATCTGGCCGAGCGGTTACGTGCTCACCTCCTCGCGAATCCAGTCGGTCGCGAAATTTTTCGCGATGCGCGCGTGATCGAGGGCGACGTGCATGCCTATTCACAAATGCCTTACTTCAGCACGCAGGTTTGCGGCGAAGGCTGGGCCAGTGTCGGCGATGCCGCGGGATTCATTGATCCACTTTACAGTCCCGGTCTCGATTTTTGCGCCTACACCGCTTCCTATGTCGCCGATATGCTGGCGAAGAATCTGAACGGCGAAGAAGTGAGCGAGCGCATCCGCTATTACAACGCGCAGTATCCGACGACGTATCGCCACTGGTTCGAGACCCTCTACAAGGACAAGTATTCTTACATGGGCGACGCCGAGTTAATGTCGGCTGCCGTGCTGCTCGACGTTGGCGCGTATTATGTCGGGTTGGTTACGCCACTCTATCGCGATCCCGAAACCGAGTTTCTGCGATTGCCCTTCGAAGGAACTCCCGGCCGCATCGTGGCCGCGATGATGAAATTCTACAACCGACGCCTGGTCGCATTGGCGAATCGTCGCCTAACGAGTGGTTGTTATGGTCAACACAACTCCGGCTGGCGCGAGCTCTATGACGGTTTTGTGCCCGATCATCGCGTCGGGAAACTGATTCGCCGCGGGCTTTTTCGCTGGTGGAAAGCCGAGCTGACGAATTTGCGACTCATCCTGACCGCAGGCGTTAAACATCGGACGCCCGCCGCTACTTCCGCGGCGCCGGTCAACGCCTGACGTTTGGAAACGCCGCGCGCTTTTCTCGGCCGCTTCGCCGTCAAAGGAGTTCTCTGGCGACACTATCTTGATTGGGCGGTGGCCAATGTTCCCTTCTATCTGCAGCCGAGCATGATTTTCGTTTGGACAATTTTCTTTTTCTTTTTCGCCGCGCCGCAGCGCCGATCGATCATGCGCAATCTGCGTTTTGTTTCGCCGACATCTTCGACGCTACTGAATTTTCTGCGCGCTTTTCGCACCCTGCAAAACTTCGCGTGGACCATCGCCGACGCCGCCAATTACAAAGTGAACGAGACGACGTTCCGTTACGAAATCGAAGGGACGGAGATCCTTGATCAGCTCGGCGATGCGCGCGGCGCGATTGTTCTCACGGCACACATGGGGAATTACGATTTGGGCGCGGCCGTCTTCGCGCAAAAATTCAATCGTGAAATCAGCATGGTTCGCGCGCCTGAACCCGACGCGCGAAGCGCGCAGCACTTGACCGATTCAGTGCAACGCACCGGCGATGGCGCGGTGAAAATTGCCTATAGCAGCGATGGCGCGCTGCTTTCGTTCGATCTGCTCAACGCCTTGCGCCAGGGCGAGATCGTTTCCATTCAGGGCGATCGCATTATTCCCGGTGTTGCTACGGTCGAAGGCCAAATGTTCGCGCAAACCGTGCGCGTGCCAGTCGGGCCGTTCACCCTCGCGCAGGTCGCGCAGGTGGCGATTTATCCACTCTTCATTGTGCGCGCCGGATATCGTCGCTACAAAATAATCGTGCGCGAACCAATCCTTGTTCTTCGCGGTGCGCGTGCCCGCGAGGAAGACATTACGCCAGCGGTAAAAAAATGGTGCGGCGTTCTGCAAAAAATGATCGCGCAATATGGAGAACAATGGTTCGCCTTTGGCGATATCTTTGCCGCTAACGAAACATGAGTGACACGCCAGCCTTTTATTTTTCGCTACCGCGCTTACTCGCGAAATGCTGCGGCCGCAGCGCGAAGCGAACGCAAAACAACTGGCTGGAAGCCAACGCCGCGGGAATTTTTCTTCACGTCGTGTTTTACGCCTTCGCTTTTCGCGTCTTCCTCAGCGGACACATTATCTTGCTGCAACTTCTGTTGCTTCTACCCATTGCCTTTCTCGTCTGGATTTTTTGGCTACTGCTTTTTTACTTCGACTCGCTCGTGATAAAGGGGCTGCGCGCGATGGGATTCCTGCGGCATCTTTCGGACGGTAGCGCGCAAAGTATTTTGATCGGTCTCGTCGCGAGCGCGTGCGCCGTTGCGCTCGCCCTCGATCGAGACGGCTACAAAATTATCGGCGAGGCCTGGCTGACATTAGTAGCGCTTAACCTTCTTTCCGCGGCAATTCTAAGCCTGAATGTTTCCGCCACAGAGTAGCGCCATCGCTTCGCGCATTTTTCTGCTCGGGTTCGCGGCGGTAGCGCCGTTCCTTTCCATTTTCCTCATTGGCACAAACATCTATTTAGCGCTCGCGCCACTCTTTCTGTCCCATCTTCTTTTGCTTTACGCCACACTGGTTCCAAACTGCCAATGGTGGGGACCAGTCGTTAGGCGATTTGAAACCGCGGAGCGCGAAGTCTGGATCACGATTGACGACGGCCCATCCCTCGCGCACACGCTCAAGATGCTCGATGTCCTCGAGCAATTTGATGCGAAGGCCACCTTCTTCGTCGTGGGCGAAAACGCGGAAGCGCATCCGCATTTGATCACCGAAATCCTGATGCGCGGCCACGCAGTGGCGAATCACACTCAGACGCACCCGAGCCGCTCATTCTGGTGCGCTGGTCCAGGCACCGTCCGACGAGAAATCGATCGATGCGCGGCAACTTTGCGCATCACGCCGGAGCGCCCCGCACTCTTCTTCCGCGCGCCGGTGGGAATGAAAAATCCCTTCGTGCATCCCGCGCTGAGGAGACGCGGCATGGGATTGATTGGTTGGACCGTGCGCGGATTGGATACGGTGAGCCGCGATCCCGCGCGTGTGGCGCAACGCATCGAAAAAAGTGCGCAGGCGGGTGCAATCATTTTGCTGCACGAAGGTCAGCAAACAAAGCGCGATCCAGATTTCGCTCCGCGCTGTCTGGAACTGACGCTGCAGCGCCTAACGAGTCGAAGCTATCGGTTCGTTATCCCGCCACCCGAGCAGCTGCGCGCCTGAAAACAAAGAGACGGTTATTGAACGGACTTCCGCCCCACATGGGCCGCTCTTCGCATTCGAAGTGATTGCCTAACGAGTCGTTGATCGATTCGCGGGTTGGGAAATGGATGGGTCCGCGAATGTTCCAGGTGATCGTCTTGGCGAAAATCTCCGCCAGGTAGGTGAGGCAAAACCGCAGCGATTTTTCTCGCGGCGCATCGCGGATAAGCAGCATTCCATCCGGCGCTATGCGGGTGGCAACCGCCCGCAAGAATTTCGCCTGCTGGGCCGGGTCCAAATAATGAAGCACATCAACAAGCGCGGCGTTTCCCGAAAATTTCGGCAGCGCGTCATTCACATCGCCCTCTATGAATTCGATCCCATCATAGCGACCATTCGCGGCAGAGCGGGCGCGGCGAACTTTTCGTGGATCGATTTCCAAGGCGACAATCG
>JALZAX010000391.1 GCA_030948055.1 Verrucomicrobiota bacterium
CCGCAGGCGAAAAGCGCCGCGTGTTCTTCCGCGATGCCGACATCGAAATAACGCGTCGGATGTTGCGCCTGGAATAAACCCAGACCGGTGCCGCTGGGCATCGCCGCCGTGATCGCGACAATTTTCTGATTCGTGTCGGCAAATTTTGCGAGCGTCTTGCCGAGATATTCCGAGTACGTGGGTGTCGGACTGGCCGCGGTTTCGCCGCTATCGATTTTGTATTTCCCCAGCCCGTGAAACTTATCCGGCTTCGCGATCGCCGGTTCGTAGCCTTTGCCTTTCTTGGTCAGGATATGTAGCAGCACTGGCTCATCCTGCGTCTTTAAAAATTCGAACGTGCGCGTGAGCAACGCAATGTCGTGACCATCGATCGGTCCGTAGTAACGCATCCCGAGTTCTTCGAAGATCACGCTCGGGACTAACAGATTCTTCACGCCTTCCTCGACTTTGTGCGCGAGATGCACCGCGGTTTTACCGCCGATGTATTCAACGAAACGCCGCGCCTTATCGTGCAATCCTGCGTAGGTGGGACTCGCGACGATGTTGTTTAGATAATTCGCGATCGCGCCGACATTTTTTGCGATCGACCATTCGTTATCGTTCAGGACAACGATGAAACGCTTCGTCTGCGAACGCGCATTGTTCAGCGCTTCGTAACTAATGCCGCAGGTGAAGGCCGCATCGCCCGCGACTACGACGACATGCTCGTCACTGCCACGCAGATCACGACCTACTGCCATTCCCAAGCCCGCCGACAACGCGGTCCCCGCGTGACCCGCACCATAGGAGTCGTGTTCGCTTTCTGTGCGCAGTAAAAATCCATTCAGCCCTTCGTACTGCCGCATGGTGTGAATGCGATCGAGCCGGCCGGTAAACATCTTGTGCACGTAGCCTTGATGGCTGACGTCGAAGACAAATTTGTCCTTCGGCGTTTCGAAAACGCGATGGAGCGCGATGGTTAATTCGACCACGCCGAGATTCGGACCGAGATGTCCGCCGGTTTTTGAAAGCACGTCGATCAATTCCTCGCGCACTTCCTGCGCGAGCTGCGGCAGGTCGGCTTCGTTGAGCGCCTTGATATCGGCCGGCCCGTGAATCCCTTTCAAGAGATGCGCGCCGCTGCCGTTATTAGAAGAGTCTGACGTCGTCATTTTTTTTGCTTTCCGCCGAAATCGCAGTCCGCGGCGGCTCCGAAGTTGCTTCAAAAGGTTTCACCACCGGTTTGCCGGCGTGATTACGTGTGATGATTTCTATACGCTGTTCCGCGCTGGCCAGACGCTCCTGGCAGGTCTTGACCAACTTCATCCCTTCTTCGTAGCGCACAATCAAATCTTCCAACTGCATTTTGCCCGACTCCATCTCATCGACAATCGCCTCCAGCCGATCCATGGCCGCTTCAAAATTTAATTCGTTGGGCTTCTTCGCCGCGGTCGCAGACATGAGTTGGAAACTAAGCACAGCGATTCGTGAGAACAATCCGCGACTTTTTCAAAAAGCCGCGGTTAGATCATCGTTGCACCTCGGAAACCGACCACTGGTTAGGCATTTTTCCCTCTTGTTAGGCAGCGCCTTTCTCCTGGGGTCGTTAGGCGATCTAACGTTCGCGCAATCTGTCTCGAGCGTGACCAATCTCTCTACCCGCATGGTGGTGCAGACGGGCGATAATGTTTTAATCAGTGGCTTTATTATTAATGGAAGCGCACCGAAGAAGCTTCTCCTGCGCGCGCTCGGTCCGTCGCTGCCGGTACCTGGAACATTGAGCGATCCGAGGCTGGAATTGCATGACGCTTCCGGCGCTTTGATCGCCTCGAACGATAATTGGCGGAGTACGCAGCAAGCCGAGATTCTCGCGACCAACAAAGCTCCTTCCAACGATTCGGAGTCCGCGCTCATTGCAACGCTCGCGCCTGGTCTCTACACCGTCATTGCCCAAGGCGTGAATAACACGAGCGGCGTGGCCCTCTTGGAAGTTTATGATCTCGATCCGCCCGATGCTCCTTCGCGTCTGGCCAATCTTTCCACGCGCGGGAAGGTTCTCGTCGACGACAACGTCATGATCGGCGGCTTTATCGTGAGCGGAAGTGTGCCGAAAAAAATGATCATGCGCGTGCTCGGGCCGTCGCTTTATCTCAACGGCGTTCCGATTCCTGGAAGTATGTCCGATCCGACTTTGGAACTGCACGACGGGAAAGGCGCGATCATCGGGTCTAACGACAACTGGCGGACCAATCAGCAAACCGAAATCCAGGCCAGCACACTCGCGCCGAATGACGATCGCGAGCCGGCGCTGATCTACACTTTCACTCCAGGGGTTTACACCGCCATCGTCCACGGCGCGAACCGTACCACCGGCGTCGCTTTGCTCGAGATGTATGATCTCGATCAGCCGCCGCAGGCCGATGGATCAACGCTCTTCGTGACCGAGATGCGTGCGCAGAGCGGCACTACTTCGATGGGCTCCGGCACCGCTGTCCTGCGTTTGTCGGACGACGAAAAATCCGCCGTCCTATCTTTTAACTTCAGCAATCTTTCTTCGCCGGTCACGGGCATGCACATCCACGGAACGAACGGCACGATCTGGTTCGACGTCGATGCCGCCACGCCGCAACCGGATGGCAGCTACATCTGGGTTTTCACGCCGGTCGGCTCGACCACGGTCGCTGATATCGTTGCCGCGATTAAAGCCGGCGGTACTTACCTTA
>JALZAX010000392.1 GCA_030948055.1 Verrucomicrobiota bacterium
CGTCGCCTTCGCGCCGAAAGAAGCGCTCGAAGGTGAGTTTGTGAACACAACGCGCGAAGCATTTCGCATGGCGCATGACATCAGCGCCTACTCGTTAGTCGCGCTCGCGCGCGAGGCGGCGCAGTTAATGACGAACGGTGGCAGTATTGTTTCGATGACTTACTACGGCTCCGTAAAAGTCGTGCCGCATTACAACGTCATGGGCGTGGCCAAGGCGAGTCTCGAAGCGTCGACGCGTTATCTGGCCTACGACCTTGGTCCGAAAAAAATCCGCGTGAACTGCATCTCGGCCGGCGCAGTGAATACATTGGCCGCGCGCGGAATATCCGGATTCAGCGCAATGCTGAAGCACTACCAAGAACGCGCACCATTGAAACGCAGCTGCGAACCATCCGAGCTAGGCGCGACCGGAGTTTTTCTGGCGAGCGACGGCGCAGCAGCAATTACCGGCCAGGTGATTTACGTCGACGGCGGCTATCAAATCATCGGGATGTGAGTCTGGTCGAAGAGTTGCAGCACTTGTTAGGCGAAAGTGTTGTAGCCAACGATTCAGAAACTCTCGCCGCGCACAGTGGCGATAAGTGGTTTGCCAGTCACCCACCGGAAGTTGTCGTCTTCGCCGAATCGACCGAGCAGGTCAGTAAGTTGCTCCGCTTCGCGTCGGAGAGAAAAATTCCGGTAACCGCGCGCGGCGCTGGCTACGGATATGTTGGCAGTTGCGTGCCGATGCGCGGCGGCATCGCGCTCTCCCTCGCGCGCATGAACCGCATCAAGGAAATCAATTTCGCCGACGCCATCGCGATCGTGGAACCCGGCGTGATCACAGTGGACCTGCAACGCGCCGCGAAAGCGCAGAAGTTATTTTATCCCCCAGATCCCGCCAGTTTCGAGCATTGCACGATTGGCGGAAACGTCGCCACCAACGCGGGTGGCCCGCGCTGTTTGAAATATGGCGTGACGCGAAATTATGTCATCGGACTCGAAGTCGTTTTGGCAAGCGGTGACATCCTCCGCACGGGCGGGCGTGTGCATAAAAACAAAACCGGCTTTGACTTGTTAGGCATTTTTGTCGGCTCGGAGGGAATGCTCGGGGTAACCACGGAAATCACTGTGAGGCTGCTGCCCTTGCCACCGACGCGCGCCACGCTCTCGGCGTCGTTCGACTCCATGTCGGAGGCCGCGGCTTGCGTGCAGGAAATTTACGCAGCTGGCTTTCTGCCCGCGTCGCTTGAGATCGCGGACCACTTCACTTTGGAAGCGGCGCGACGAGATTCCGGCGCGGCGCGCGTTCCACCGGGGAACGCACATCTTCTGGTCGATCTCGATGGACACGACGAGACGGTGGAAGTGGAAATGAAAAAACTGAGCGCGCTGGTCACGAAACGAAAACCGACTGCAATCGAGATCGCGAGCAGCGAAGAGGAATGCGAACGACTCTGGGCTTTGCGTCGTGAGTTCAGCAATTCATTGCGAGCCACTGGTCTAACGAAACTAAATCAAGACATCGTCGTGCCGCGCAGCCGTTTGGTTGAGCTGATCGCGTTCGCGGAAAATTTGTCGAAGCAATCCGGATTTCCCATCGCCTGCTTCGGTCACGCGGGCGATGGCAATATTCACGTTAATATCATGGCCGATCGCTATAATCGCGACGCCGCGGTGTGTGAAAAAGTTGAAGGCGTCCTCGATCAACTTTTCGAGCAAGTGCTCGCCTGGGGCGGTGTGATCACCGGCGAACACGGCATCGGTCTGGCGAAAAAACGCTGGTGGCCAGAAGCAACCAGCGATGTCGCGCGCGCCGTGCATCAGCAATTGAAAAAAACTTTCGATCCGGATGGCATTCTAAATCCGGGAAAGTTTCTGGACTGAATGCCTAACGAGTAGTTGGCAGGACTAGTTCTGCGCGGATCGCGCGGTGATCGCTCGAAGTTTCGGAAGTAGGAAGCACCTCCGCTTTTTTCAAAGTCGCGTTGCGATAGAAGATGTGATCGAAAGACGCGGCCGGGAAACGCTTGTCCGGAGGCAGGGTTACGCGATTGGCAAAGGGAATGTCTTTCCAACACCAGAGAAAAGCATTGGCGGTTAACAAACTCATCGTTTTTTCGTTCGCGAAACGGGTGTCATCGGGCGCGGTATTGAAATCGCCGCCGACCAACCAGGTAAGCGCGCCCAGTTTTCCGTAAATCGCCTCCATGTCTTTCATGTGCACGAGCAATTGCCGCATCGACTCCTCGCGAATGGCGATGTCTTCGATGGTTTCGCCGCGATTACTTTTCAAATGCAGCCCGTAAACGAGCAGCATTTGTTTGGGCGCGAGTTGATAGGCGGCGAATGCAAAACCGCGCGGCGGCGTGATCGCGCTGCCCGCTTTCCATTCTTCTGCCCACGCGCTCATCGGTTCGAGGCGACTGGCGATGGCGACCTGCTGCGTTTCGGTTTGTCCTTCGCGCGGAGGAAAATTTGCGCACACGTCGACTTTGAATCCAGCCAGCGGCTTGACTGCGAGGGCCGCCGCATCCCAACTGCGCACTTCTTCAAAACCGATGATGTCGGCGTCGAGTTTGGTGATGTCTTGTTGAACGGAATCGATCTGTTTCGTTTCTTCGGCGCGATAGGCGTTGGGACGTCCGCCGGGAAACCATTTGATGTTCCAAAAAGCGGCGCGCACCGCGCTGTCTTCCGCCGCGCAAATCTGCGCG